>JANPBV010000423.1:0-11680 GCA_031430615.1 Ignavibacteria bacterium
CCCATGAACTGCCTACAACAAAAACATTCTTATCAGTTAACACACTCCCGTTAATCAGAGTTTTATCGCTTGAAACTTCTTTGGCTTTGCTGATACGTTCATATTTTGTATCGCCAAAAACTATGATATCAGATTCTGTGCCCTTCATCAGCTTCCTGAAATGCAGCTTATCTTCCTCATCGGTGACCCCAATAACATCTACATATTCATAAATGCTCTTTTTATATGAAAGTGTAACAGGGAATTTCCACTTAAAGCGCCTTAAATCAAATGCTGAATTAACAACCATTGTGAATATATTTCTCTGCTTAAGCTCCTTTAATAGGTTTAGCCACAGGTCATATTTAATAAATATGAAAGCTGCTGGATTTGTAAGATCAATAAAATTTTTAATGCTGTTTAAGTTATCGTAAGGAAGGTACGTTTTAATTATTTTGGATTTTAAAGGTGTATCTATTTTTGAGTGATTAAACCCGGATGGTGAAAAAAAAGTAATTACAAAATTATAATTATTATTTTTATCAAGTTCATCAATAATAGGTTTTGCCTGTTCAAATTCACCAAGCGAAGCGCAATGTATTATTATATTCTTTTTAAGAGGGTCAAGTGTCTGGATTTTAGGTTTTAAATATTTAAATAATTCCTTTCTCCCTTTAAAACCTGCTTTAAGCTTGTTGTTAAAAAGAGAAACAGATTTAGCTCCCAGCCAGAATACAGGCAGGAACAAAAAATTATATACTATAGACCAAAAATATTTCATTTAATATGGGAAGCGTCCTTTTAGAAAACAAGGATCAGACTTCCATAATTTCTTTTTCTTTTTGAACAACTAAAAGGTCTATTTCTTTTATATGTTTATCGGTTAATTTCTGGATTTCGCCTTCGGCGTGTTTTCTCTCGTCTTCAGAAAAATGCTCTTCTTTTTCAGCTTTTTTAAGTCTTTCAATTTCATCGCGTCTTACGTTACGAACCGCTATCTTACCATCTTCAGCGTATTTCTTAACAAGCTTAACAAGTTCTTTTCTTCTTTCCTCGTTTAAGGTTGGTATTGGAATTCTGATAACGTTACCGTCATTAATAGGATTTAATCCTAAATTAGCATTCAGGATTGCTTTTTCTACCAGAGGCATTGCTGATTTATCCCAGCACTGTACTGAAATAGTGTGAATATCCGGTGTGCTTAAGTTTCCAACCTGGCTTAAAGGGGTAAGCGTACCATAATAATCTACTTTAATACCATCAAGAAGGTTTGTTGTGGCTTTGCCTGTTCTTATTCTGACAAACTCATTACGCACATGCTCTGTGGCTTTGCGCATTTTATTATCGGTTTCTTTTATTATTTCTTTGATCATAAATTCAATTTTTAAATTTGAATATTTAACGATGTAATCTTTTTAAAACTCAATTATATATAAACTTTTTAATTGTGAACGAAAGTACCAACTTTTTTACCAAGGATAATATCTCTTAAATTATTTTCCCTGTTCATATTAAATACAATTATGGGGATGTTATTTTCTCTGCACAAAGCAAAAGCGGTCATATCCATAACCTTAAGATTTTTACTTAAGGCATCCCCGAATGTAACATTTTCATACATCACAGCATCTTTATTTTTTTCGGGGTCAGAGTCATATACCCCATCAACTCTTGTACCTTTTAAAATAACATCAGCGCAAACTTCCAAAGCCCTTAAAGCTCCGGCTGTATCAGTAGTAAAATACGGGTTGCCTGTACCTGCGCCAAATATTACAATCCTTCTTTTTTCAAAATGGCGCATTGCCCTTCTGCGAAGGAAAGGTTCAGCTATTTTGTTCATATCAATTGCTGAGAGCAGCCTGGTTGGCATTCCCGCTTTTTCAAGCGAGTTTTGCAATGCAAGTGAATTGATTATAGTAGCAAGCATACCCATATAATCACCGGTAACGGCATCAATACCCTGCCCCTGCGCATCCAGGCCACGGTAAATATTGCCTCCGCCTACAACAATACCAACATCAACACCAAGCGAATAAACTTTCTTAATTTCACCGGTAAGGTAATTCAGAATATTAACATCAATCCCTGTGTGGGCATCACCGCTGAGGGATTCACCGCTCAGCTTTAAAAGCACTCTTTTATATTTAAGTTCTTCTTTAGCAGCCAATTTTTTAGGGAATAAAAAACAGGCTTAAACTGAATTTAAGCCTGCTAAAAAATATTTATTAAGCACTAATTGTTTCACCAAGCTGGTAACGAACCATTGTTTTAACTTTGTATTCGTTCCCTGAGAGTCCTGATACAAGCTTGATAACATCATTAACCGTTTTACCGGGTTCTTTTACAAATTCCTGTTCAACAAGGCAATTCTCTTCATAGAATTTCTCAACTTTATTTGTAGCTATCCTATCAGCAATATTTTCAGCTTTGCCTTCATTTATTGCCTGGATTTTATATATCTCTTTTTCTTTTTCTATCATCTCTGCGCTGACACCGCTTCTATCAATTGTGAGAGGCTTCATTGCTACAACCTGCATTGCAAGATCGTTGCCTAATGAAACACCTTCATCAGTTATTTTGCCCGTAATTTCGATAAGTGAAGCTACTTTATTACCTAAGTGATTATAATCACAGAAGAAACCATTTGCTGAACTGAAATATGCTGCTCTTTTAAGCTCAACTTTTTCACCAACACTGGCTGTAGTTTCATCAAGTACCTGCTGAATTGTGCTTCCACTGCCTGATTTAGCTTCAAGCAATTTATTTATATCCTCAGTTTTAGAAGCAAAAATTGCATCAACAACTGCTTTAGCCAGATTATTGAAAGTATCGCTCTTTGCTACAAAATCAGTTTCACAGTTTACTTCAGCTATAACAGCTTCATTTTTTTCACTGTTAACCCTTGCAAATATCAGTCCTTCTTTTGCTATCCTGTCGCTTCTTTTCTGTGATGTTGCAGCGCCTTTTTTTCTTAAGTAATCAATGGCTTTCTCAAAATCACCATCTGACTCCATCAATGCTTTTTTGCAGTCTACAATACCTGCTCCTGTTTTTTCTCTTAACTTTTTTATTAAGTCTAAGGAAATATCCACTATATGCTCCTTTAAATATTAATTCTTAACTGTTTTTATAATATATGCGTTACTTCAATAACCCAAAAGTAAATTTAGGATACTCCGATTCCTTCGGATTCATCTGCAGCTGTGATAACTTTTTTGTTCGCCTCAGCTTCATCTTCGCGCTGCATTCTCTTTACTTCGATTGTCTGCTTTGTATCAGCGATAATATCAGCAATCGAGCTGGTTATAAGTTCGATTGACTTTACAGCATCATCATTTGCAGGAACCGGGTAATCGATAAGATCAGGGTCACAATTTGTATCAACAATAGCGTAGATTGGGATACCAAGTTTCCTGGCTTCATCTACAGCAATATGCTCTTTCTTTACATCGATAAGGAAAATAGCGCCGGGCAGTTTATTCATACCAACAATACCTCCAAGAACTTTTTCAAGCTTGGTTTTTTCTCTTGAAAGCATTAATCTTTCTTTTTTCTGGTAATTGTTAATAGTACCGTCGTTTTCCATCTTAACGATGTTGTTAAATCTCTTAATGCTCTTGCGTATTGTCACAAAATTAGTAAGCATACCGCCAAGCCACCTTTCGGTTACATAAGGCATACCACAGCGCGCAGCTTCCTGCTTAACAACTTCCTTAGCCTGTTTCTTGGTGCCGACAAACATTATAGTTTTGCCTTCACCAACTATTTTGGATATGGAATTCTGCGCTTCCTGTAATAATTCGTGTGTTTTTTTGAGGTCAATAATATGGATCCCGTTGCGCTCCATGAAGATATACTTCTTCATTTTGGGATTCCAGCGGCGGGTTAAGTGCCCAAAGTGAGCACCTGATAATAGCAGGTCTTCTATTGAAACATTTCTCATGATATTCTCCTTTTGTTATTTGTCCATTGAGTTGGACACTTCTGCTTTTGTCATCTCCTGTCAAAACATCTCTTATTTAAAGAGACACAAGTCGGGCAGGATCAAAAAGCATGTTTATTGGTTTATTATTAATAACCCGCATAGAGTTCTATATGAATAAAATGCGGGAAAATTGTATATAGAAAACAAAACGCAAATAATTTTTTAACGTTTTGAGAACTGGAAGCGTTTTCTTGCCTTTGGTTGTCCGGGTTTCTTTCTTTCAACCATACGAGGATCCCTTGTCAATAAGCCGTCTTTTTTAAGCGCAGGTCTTACACTTGCATCATATTTTAATATAGCCCTTGCTATACCTAATCTGATAGCGCCTATCTGTCCGGTAACTCCGCCGCCCGAAACATTTACTTTTACATCAAATTTCCCCAGAAGCTCTGTTGTAACTAATGGTTCCAAAGCTTCTTTTAAAAGAGATTCCTTACCAAAGAAATCTTTTCCTGTTTTTGTATTGATGGAAACAACCCCGGTGCCTTCTGTTAAGAATACACGGGCTGTTGAACATTTTCTTCTTCCTGTTGCTAAATGATAAGTTACTGCCATTTATATTGTTTTAGATATTTTTTACAATTGGATTCTGCGCAGTATGCGGGTGGCTTTCACCGGCATAGACTTTAAGCTTTGTAATTAACTTGCTGCCAAGTTTTGTTTTGGGAAGCATGCCTTTTACAGCTTTTGTAATGATTTTATCGGGATGTGAGGCAATAAGCTCTTTGAAAGTCTTAATCTTCTGACCACCCGGATATAAAGAATGATGTTTGTATTCTTTAAGTGTTTCTCTTTTACCGGTTAAACGAACCTTTTCTGCATTAATTACAATCACAAAATCGCCTGTATCAACATTTGGTGTGAACTTGGGACTGTTTTTACCCCAAATTATCTTTGCAACTTCTGATGCAAACCTGCCGAGAGTTTTGCCATTGGCATCTACTAAATACCATTTCTTATTAACCTCGTCATTATGTGTAAAATGCGTGGCTTTTAAAGATTTTTCTATCGCTTTTTTCATTGTATTTTCCTAAAAAGAATACAAAAATAGCACTTTTTATGATTAATGTCAATGTAAGGAGTGATGTACATGGAACAATTTGGCAAAATATGTATAGAATACATAACGATTTAATTAATTAAATTTACATTAAATAATCCAAATTTTTATGAAAACTGCCATAATTCTGTTTTTTCTATATACTGCATTAACTTTTTCCCAAATTGATGAAAAGCTGATAGACGATTTGAATGCTTATGCTGATAGTGTAGATAATTTGATAAAAAATTCAAGCGGCGCTCCTGGAGAAGTATATAGTAATTCTATAACTGTTCAGAGGAATGTGCGCGCAATCGGGATGCAGAATACGAAAATTACATTCTATTACTTCCAGAAAGATGATTCAGTATATGTAGATAGCGAAGGTACTGCTTATTTTATTCCGCAGTATAATCACCCGCTTATGGTAATGGTAGAGTATAACATTGCAAACAGTCAAACCGTAGTGGCAAGGTATTATATTAATGGTGATAATAATTTATATAATATTATTTCAACCGGCGCTTATGGAAATTCAAACCGTTCATTCTGGTTTGGCAAAAATGACCTGAAGAAATTTGAAGAAAGAAGCGCCAGGGATGAAATGGGAGTGATCTTTGAATACGAAGATTTTTCGAAGGATATCTATAACGAAGGTTTAAACATTCTCGATAGAATTAAAGATTACAGGATACTATATTATGATATTTTTGATATTGAATACAAAGATAAATGATCTGAAATCATTATTTCCAGTAATCTTTCATTAGCTCACTTGCCCAATCAGGCTGTATTATTTCTTCACCAGGCTCGGGTAGAAATTCCCTTATAACCGGTTTAATATCTAAAACAGGTGTTCCGTCAACAGCATCCAGCCATTTAACAAATATGCTCTTGTCTTTACATTTCAAAAGTCTAACCAGCGAAAGACCTAATTGATTTGGCCTGTCTTTTGCTCTTTGCGCAAATATTCCTGCTTTGGGCCAGTCAGTGTTCCCACGGGGATGTCTTGCGCCTTTATTTACTTTATTCTTATCTGCCTTATCAAAATAAAATATTATCTCTAAATGAGAGAACCCTTCAATTCCTTTAATTGCTTCTTCGGAAAATTCTACAGTCAATTCAATTTCAGAGATAACCTCTCCCCAGAAATCATCTGTAATATCTTTTCTTGAATTTTTAACGTAACCAATTGGTGTTAATTCAATCTTCATTTTAATATCCTTTTTATTAAACTGATTATAATAAAAAAAAGCCGAAATTATTCGGCTTTTTAAAACTGTTAAAATAACAATATGCACTTTGAGCCGTAGGCGAAATCCCGCCTTGCGGGACTATACACTTATTTAAACTGCGCGTGATCTCTTATGATAAATTTGATTTCTTTTGCTTTGACAAATGAGGTGAGTTTTGCAAGTTCGTATGTATCAATATTTTTAAAAGCCATACCAATTAATCCGCCAATGACTGCGCATGGCACTGTAAAGAGTCCCAATACACCAAGTGTAGCATCCTTGGGCAGGAATTTTATTTTCTTCTTACCCCAAAACTGGTAAACCATAAATCCTCCTACAAAGCCAAGTCCGGCACCAAATGCCGCGCCCATTTTCCAGTACTTACCATTATCAAACCGTATCCTTGCTATCTTATCAGTATTTACTATCTTATAACTTCCTGTATCAGATACAAGCAGAAGGTTTTCGTGAATACCAATGAGCCTTGTTTTGGGCATTCCAGTCCCGTTTTTATAAATAAGACTGCATGGATCTGTTTGCGAAAAACAAACTGAGCAAAAAAACAACAAACCTGTAAATGCTAAAAGAAGATTTTTCAATAAATAGTATTTATTTTACTGTAAATATAGCGAAAAATGAACAACAATTACAATAATCAAAAACTGTAAAATTATTTCAATTAATAAATCTTAAATTAGCTTTAAAGCTCTCCCAATTCGTCTGGCATATTTAACCACTCTTCATTAAAGAAAAGGGTGGTCTGAATCAAAGGTTGCTACAAACAAGATTCCTGCTTTCCTGCTTGCCGCAGGCATGGCGAAGGAATGACAAATTCTTTTTAGAAAAAATTAATGCTCCTCAGGATTTACTAACTGGAACCAGTTTCCGTCAGGATCTGTAAATGTTAAACATCTATCAGAGCCATCTGTACCTTTAAATACAAGTCCCCTGCTTTGGAGCTCCTTTTTAGTAATATCAAGATTATCGGAATATAATACAAATCCGGTTTTAGCGCTTTGATAATTTTCGGTATTTAAAGAATTTATTCCGGGGCGAAGCAGAATTACATAATTTCCTGATTTAAGCCAAACGAACTTATCGTTTTGTATAGTTTCCAGTTCAAACCCTAATACATCAATATAAAATTTCATTGATTCTGCGGGGTCTTTTACAAATACTTCTATGTGACCAAAGTTTGGGTTCATGATTATGTTTTATTTAATTGTTAATTTCCTGATTTAATTTTTCAAGCGCTTTTTCTTCAATTTCAATTCTGCGTTTAAGTAGCAGAAGGTTTATTGATGAAAATATTACCGCGGTGAAAAAACATGAGAACATAAATGGAAGAACAGCAAGCTCAGTTATAACAGCCATGTAATTAGGATGCTTAAAATACTTATATGGTCCATATTTAACCAGCTTACTTCCCGGGCAAATAATAATTCTTGTATTCCACATACTGCCAAGCGAAATTATTGACCAGTACCTAAGAACCTGAGCTGCAATGAATAATATTAAAAAGATGACCCAGAATTTATTGAGGGTACGCTCAAAATAGAATTTTTCTGCAAAAAGAGAACTGAAAAAAAAGATATGCATTATCACAATTACTAAATAACCTTTTTTATCATATTCCATGCCTCCTTTTGCAAGACTTATCTTTTCATTTCTCTTTGCTATAACAAGCTCAACAAGTCTTTGAGCAATTACAAACCCTATTAAGATATAAAAGAACATTATGTAGTTTTAAATAACACAAGTTCTGAACTAAAGCCCGGTCCGAGCGATGCTATCAAACCATACTCCCCTGCTTTTACATCATTAATATTCTTCATAAATTCATCAAGCACATATATTACGCTTGGCGAAGACATATTGCCATGCTCTTTTAATATTTTTCGGGATACATCCAGTTTCCCGTTAATAAGTCCTAATGATTCTTCATATGCATTTATTACTTTTAAACCTCCGGGGTGAGTTACATAATGCTTGATATCATCAATATTCAGATTATAGAGAGCAAGTAACTCCATTATATTAGGTTTAACATATTCCTTAACAATATTCGGAATATCCCTCGAGAAAATTACACTGAAACCTGATTCAACAATTTCCCATCCCATTATATCAAGTGAGTTATTATATATAGTAGAAAGTGAACCGATGAGTTCGGGTGAATTGGGTGAATTAACAGCCAATTCATTTTCATCACCTGCAATTAATACGCATGCGCACCCGTCACTGAATAATGATGCCGCTATAATATTGCTCTTTGATAGATCATCTTTCTGGAATGTAAGGCTGCATAGCTCAACTGCTATTAAAAGTGATGTTTCTTTTGGAAATGCTTTGGTATAATCCATAGCGCGGCTTATTCCCGCAGCGCCGCCTGCGCACCCAAGACCCCATAATGGTGTGCGTTTAATGTGTTTGGAAAAACCAAGCTCATTAAAGAGAACTGCGTCAAGAGTTGGTGTCATAACCCCTGTACTTGTTACGTAAATGATATTGTTTATTTGTGATGGTGAAATACCTGTAGAATTCAAACACTTTTCAATTGCCTCTTTAGCAAGCTTTTCTGCAGTAACTTTGAATATCACATTTCTTTCTTTAAATGAATGCTCTTTGCTCAGCCACTTAGTTGGAACAGAAATATGCCTGTTAGAAATTTCAGAATTATCAAAAACATTTATCAGTCTGTCAATATCTATATCTGCATCTGAAAACAGGTTATATATAAAATTCTTGATATCACTTTGAGGAAGTTTAAAGGAAGCATCGGCAGTCGCTGTTGATATTATTTTAGGCATTAATGATTGTTAGTATATTATGTAATTCATTTATGTTGTTGGTGAAAACACCAACAACGGGATAAATGATAATTTTTGAGATCTGTAGAGCTATTAATCAGTCAACAAAAGATCCATTAATAACTAAACAACCTAACACATAAAATAGTTTTAAAATAATTTTTGGATTCTTCCTGCCTGAACTGCCATTCCTTCGCTTTCGCGAATTAAATTAACCCCGTTGTTGGTCTTGTGACCAACAACTAAATTTATTGATTTCACAAAAAATAAAGACACACTTTCAGTAAGCGTGTCTTTAGGAAAAGGAATATTTATATACTTTTAAAAATAGAATTTAAACATTGTCTGGAATTCATCATCCTTAAAATCAGTTGCGTTGCTTGGTTCAGGGTCACCTTTGCCATTTCTTACTATTCTGAACACACTTTCTACTTCAAGTCCTGTGAGCGGATAGAATACTGCTCCAAAGCTGTAACGCTGGCGCTCGGTTTCATTGTTCTTTAATCCCAGCGCATTATCATAATTTTCGTATTGAACCTTAAGTTCCAAGCCTTTTGATACCCTGATATCAATTTCACCGAATATTGTGCGGAAATCAGATCTTGTTTTAGCTGAATCCCTTAGATCAAGCCTGTTATATGCTATTTCACCAAGTATGGCTACTCTTTCAAATAAACCGATTGAAAGAAATCCGGCAGCCATTTGTCTGAGCGCATTAATATTATTTGCCGGATCATATTTAAACGGATTGCTTATGAATGAGCCTCCTATACCGAAAGTATATTTGGTTTTCTTGCTTGCCCAGCGGAAATCACCCGATACTGTAACCTGTTTCTGGTTATCAAAATCAAAGCTGTTGTTGCGCTGGTTATTTACATTCAAACTTGAACCGTTAGAGAGTCCCGCAGTTAATGTAAAGAAGCTTGGAGCAATACCAACTTCAATTCCGGCATCCGAAGCATACGGAGTGTAGAGATCGTTAAATATCCTGTTATATGCTCTGTGTTCAGCTATCTTAATACCAAAATTCGGTATAAACCTGCCTGCTTTAAAATACAATCCAGCGGGTAGATTTGATACCATACCGTAAATTTCATATTTAGTTGGCAATGGATTTGAACCATATGTATTTGGTATATACAAACCGGGCGCAACCATTAAACTGATATACTTATTCATCTGCGCGTTAACATATAGATCGCCCTGCATCTGGAAAAATGTGTTGAAGTTCGGGTTACCTTCGCCGGTTTGGCTATCAATGAATATCATTCTCATATCAGAGCCCATTCTGATACCCTTGGTTATCTGCGGGTCTATATCTGTAGTTTTATTGGCTTTTTCCCAAAACTTTAAATACAGATTATCCTTTGAGTATTTTACACCGTATGGATTTCTCATTCCACCGCCGGTTGGATTAACATGGCAGCTCTGGCATTTTTCACCAGTAAAAGCCGCAAACTTTGGATAAGAATACAATGCAGAAGTCAAAAAGAGGACTAAAACCAATAACCCTGAAGCAGAATGTAGTTTCAATTTCATTTTGTGTATGTTTAGTTAATAATTTTCAGATTTAATGACTTAATATCTCTAATTTTTTTGAAAAAAACAAAGAAGTTATATTTACAGATAATTAAGAGGAACAAAAAAACCTGCAAATAACAATATGCAGGTTTTTCCGGAAATTGATTCTATTTTATTTACTGCTTGTGTCAGGTCCTCAGACCTGACGCTATATTTTAAATAAATATCTTGCAGACAAAGTCTGCAAGTCAGGTTTAAGAACCTGACTTAAGCAGTAAATTTTTTTTTATTTTATCAAAACCATCCGTTTAGCTTCCTGATGTTTAACTGATGATCCTGAATTTAAAATAAATAATTTATAATAATAAACTCCCGAAGCATAATTTGTCCCGTCCCATTCAACCTGGTATGTTCCGAGATGCAATCTTTCATTTACCAATACTGCAATTTCTCTTCCGCGCATGTCATATACCCGTAGTGAGCATTCGCTGCTCATCAATATACCGTCAATATCAAACTTAATTATAGTTGCAGGATTAAACGGATTAGGATAATTCTGATACAGTTTATATGATTCGGGTATTTCATTTGAAATCGGCTGAATCCCGATAACGCAAATTGGGGTTACGTAGCCGTGTGTACCTGTCGGAGGTGTTAGTAATGTATCCATAAGAGTTATATTAGTAACAGTTGGGATTGGACTTCCCAAAATACCACCAGTATCTACTGAAACGGTATGAGAAATAGTGTTACCGCATGTATTTCCATTGTTATCAAGCTTTACAATGTACATACCTTTTGCTCCCAAAATACCCCCATAGCCTGCTGCGGCATAACCACCATCAGTTGTTTGTATAATGGAGCGCGCGTAGGTTTGTCCGGGACCGCCATCTACAACACGGCTCCATTGCAGCGAACCATCAGGATTGAGCTTTACAATGAGCATACCACCACCTCCACCGGTATAACCAGCAACCGCATAACCAACATCAGTAGTTTGATCTATTGAATAGGCACGGTCAAAATTTACTGCCAGAACTTTAGTCCACTGTAGCATACCGCTGCTGTCTAACTTAGCGATATACATTTTTTGCGCATTACCGAACGAGTT
>JANPBV010000424.1:0-2897 GCA_031430615.1 Ignavibacteria bacterium
GAATATACTTCATCAATTGCGTTACCGGGTCCGTTATAACGCGCTGCCCATTGTTGTGTGCCTGCGGAATTATATTTCACAACGCAATAATCCAAACCACTGCCGGTACCCGTACTTGCCCCGCTAACATACACGTTACCGGAATTATCAACTTTAACAAGGTATGCATCATCATCAGCATTACCGGGTCCGTTATATCTGCCTATCCATTGAGTAACACCATCACTGCTATACTTTGCACAAGTGAAATCTATTCCCGAGCCCGAGCCTGTACTTGCTCCGGCAACATAAACATTTCCTGCCCCATCAACAAACATTGAAGTAGCTTCGTCATACCCGCTACCTGTACCATTGTATCGTTTTTCCCATACGGTTGATACCTGTGAGAATGAAATAGCAAATGTCAGATTACAAATTATGGATAACAGTAGTATTTTTTTCATAAAGTATATATTTATAGGATTAAACTTTTAAAAATCAATTAAACATATTGGGTAAATATAACAAAAAATGTTAATTATTTGATGACTGTAAAAAGTGTAAATTTACAAATTTGCCATATTTTTAACGAAATTATAGATTTCATCAAGTTTTTCAGCAGGGTTTGACTGCTGGGGGATGCGGAAATGAACAGAAAGTGAGTTCTTTGTTTGCTTGACCCTGGAGGTATTTTTAAAGTGATCGTTAATAAATCCCAATACTTTTTCAAAATATCCGCTTGTGAAAATGTTTTCATTGTTCAGATCAAAATATAATTCAAGCTGCTCGCCTGAAATAATTATTTTCTCAAAGCCAATTGAAGATAATACCAGCTTTATTTCAATATGTTTAAATAATGAAACAACTTCATCAGGAAGTTTGCCAAACCTATCAAGGAGTTCTTCATTTATTTCCTGAAGTTCTGAATCAGAAGTTACTTTTGATAATCTTTGATAAAGTTCAAGCCTCGTGTTTTCATCATCTATATAGCTTTCGGGTAGTAACATACTGATATCTGATTCCACTAAAACATCTTTGAATTTAGGCTTAGCGCTTTTTTGAGTTAATAGCTGAACAGTATCAGCAGGTAATGAGTCAGCTGGAATAGTTTCTTTAAGTTCAGTTACAGCTTCATCAAGCAGCTGCATATACATATCAAATCCGATCTCACCAATAAAGCCGCTTTGTTCCTTTCCAAGTAAATTACCTGCGCCGCGAATTTCAAGATCCTTGAGCGCCAGATTCATTCCCGAGCCAAGCTCTGAGAATTCTTCCAGCGCGTGCAGCCTGCGTATAGCCTGCTTTGTCAATGAGCTTTGCGGTGGTGTTACAAGGTAAGCATATGATTTTAAATTAGAGCGGCCAACCCTTCCCCTTAGCTGGTACAATTCTGCAAGCCCGAAGTTATCAGCCCTGTTTATGATTATTGTGTTAACACTTGGTATATCAAGTCCTGACTCAATAATCTTTGTGCAAAGCAATACGTTGGATTTCTTTTCGAGGAATCGCATCATAACATTTTCAAGCTGAGCGGGTGACATCTGTCCATGCGCTATTGCTACTTTTGCATAGGGTACGATTTCTTCAATTATATCACAAAGTTCATCAAGTTTCGCAATTTTATCATTTACAAAGTAGACCTGTCCGCCACGCTGCAATTCCCTGGAGATTGCATTTCCAAGAACTTTTTTATCGAAATTAATTATTTCTGTATGAATAGGCTGGCGGTTTTTTGGGGGAGTGTTGATTATAGATAGATCCCTTGCGCCAAGGAGTGAAAAGTTAAGCGTTCTGGGAATTGGAGTAGCAGTAAGCGTTAACACATCAACATTTTCCCTCATGAACTTAAGTTTTTCTTTTGCCTTAACTCCAAAGCGCTGCTCTTCATCAATTATCAGGAGTCCAAGATCTTTGAATTTGATATCTTTCGAAAGTAACCTGTGTGTGCCGATTATGATATTAATTTTACCGTCTTCAAGTTTGTGTAATATTTCTTTCTGCTCTTTTTTATTTTTGAAACGTGATAGGTGGTCAACCTCTGTTGCCCAGGTGGTGAGCCTATCTTTAAAAGTATTGTAATGCTGTTCTGCCAAGATTGTAGTAGGTACAAGCACTGCAACCTGTTTATTATCAACTACAGCCTTAAATGCCGCGCGTACTGCAACTTCTGTTTTGCCAAAACCAACATCACCGCAAACAAGTCTATCCATCGGGTTTTCTGATTCCATATCTTTTTTTACAGCTTCGGTAGCTGATGCCTGATCAGGTGTATCTTCGTATATAAAGCTTGCTTCAAGTTCTTTTTGCCAGATGGAATCAGAGGAAAAGCGGAAACCTTTCTCTGATTTTCTTTTTGAATACAAGAGGATAAGGTCGCGGGCAATTTCCTGTATCTTTTTCTTTGTTTTCTGTTTTATCCGTTCCCATTCACTTCCGCCGAGTTTGTTTAATTTTGGAGTGACGCCTTCAGCTGCGGAGAATTTCTTGATAAGGTGGAGTGAGTTAAGGTTAACAAACACCATATCGTTATCTTTATATAAAAGCTTAACAGCTTCCTGCTCAACACCGCCGGTTACTATTTTTTTTAATCCCGCGTATTTACCAATGCCAAAATTCTGATGCACCATGAAATCACCATAATTAACAGTGTTCAGTTCTTTAAAAGTAATCCCGTCAAATTTTCTTTTCCGTTTTGCGGGACGGAAATACCTGCTGAAAACCTGGTGCTCAGTGTAAACGGCTGATTTGGCTGAAGGCAGGATAAAGCCTTCGTGTATAGAGCCATCAATATATTTTATATTATTTAAATCATCCTGTAAAAGATCATCAATTAACTCTCTTGTGCGCTTAAGCTGGTAATCATCGGTACATGAAATGTAAACTGAATAACCAAAAGCCAAAAGCTCTGTAAGGTTTTC
>JANPBV010000425.1:0-1681 GCA_031430615.1 Ignavibacteria bacterium
AGATAAGACCGAAAAAGATATGAACCAGGCGCAGTTTTCAATTGATATTCTGGATATGATGAAAGAAAAAACAGCGGGTAATATTTCAGATTACGAAGCTAAATATCTCGAAAATACCACAGGTCAGCTTAAGCTGAACTACATGGATGAAATGAAAAAAGAAGAGTCATCCAAAAACATTAAAGCTGAAAAAGAACCTGAAGTATCAACCGATACAGGCAAAGATACAGAAACTGAAAACATTACGGAATCAGAAAAAAGCGAATGATATTTGGCATAAGAGGAAATATTACTAAGCCAGAACTTGCATATATAGTTCACAGGCTTGTAAAGGGAATGGATAAAGCGGGAATTGGATATCTGATTGAATCATCTATATCCAAACTTCTTAAGCAAAAATTTAAACATTACTTAACGAGATCACAAACTGCTACCGATTCTGAACTTACAAAGAAATCAAACTTTATTATTTCAATTGGCGGAGATGGCACATTCTTAGCGACTGCAAAGCTTGTAGGAAACAGGGATATTCCTATCATCGGAGTTAACCTTGGTAAACTTGGCTTTCTCGCTGAAACATCAACCCGCGAAGTATTAGGATTTGTTAAAAAGGTAGTTAAGGGTGATTATAAGATTGATGAAAGAACTGTTCTCGAGGCAACATCTGTTGGAGAAGGTTCTAAGAAGACAATTTATGGTATGAATGAAATGGTAATTAACCAGAGCGAAATTGTTAAAACAATAGAAATTGGAGTTTACTTTAATAACCAATTGGTGAACAGGTATCACGCTGACGGGATGATAATTGCAACACCAACAGGCTCAACGGGTTATTCGCTTTCAGCCGGGGGTCCCATTGTTTTCCCAAAGACAGAAGTCTTCATACTCTCCCCACTTTCACCGCATACGTTGACAGCAAGACCTGTAATATTACCTGATAACGGAGTATTTAAGGTTAAGATAAATTCACAAGTCCCGGTAAATATTGTTGGCGATGGGAATAGCATTGTAAGGCTTAAGAGTCCCGCAGTAGTTGAAATTAAAAAGGCGCCTTACAAGATTAAAATTGCAAAGAGCCTGAACAGTAATTATTTTAAAGTGTTAACAGGTAAGCTATTATGGGGTGAAGATAAACGGAAGAAGAGCAGGTTTTAAAATTTAACAGATTAACAAAATTATAGTTTACATAAAAATAATATTTTATATATTCTTATTGGATCCTTCGCTTGCGCTCAGGATTGGAAAGAAAATTTTTGGATAGACGTATCTGGATCATTTTTTTGACGGTATTTATTGACCTCTTAGGTTTCGGAATATTGATTCCCATACTACCAACATTCGCGCAGAATGAATTAATGATGAATGAGACCTTAATAGGGCTTATTGTCGGGATATTCTCGCTGATGCAATTTGTTTTCAACCCGTTATGGGGCAGGCTCTCTGATATTTACGGCAGAAAACCGATACTGATATTCGGTTTAGGCGGAAATGTCATATCATACATTATCACCGGACTTGTATTAAGCGGTATTTGGAAATCAATTCCACTGTTATTTTTATCACGCGCGCTTGCCGGTTTCTTCTCAGCTAACATAGGCGCTGCAATGGCTTATATCAGTGATGTTACGCCTCCTAAAGACCGCTCAAAAGGTATGGGAATAATTGGCGCGGCATTCGGGCT
>JANPBV010000426.1:0-1906 GCA_031430615.1 Ignavibacteria bacterium
GACAAGTAGTCCCGGGTGATGTATTACAAATAAGTGCAAAATTAGATCGCATGTTACCCTCGGGTGGGCATACCTTGGTTTCTTTGAAAGTGGAGAATCAAGTTATTGCTGAGATTGAAGTTTATTATGGAATTAAACGAGGATAGGTAAGAAAGTTTAACGATGATCCCAAATTTAAATCTCTTTTCCATTGCAGGGATTACATTGGCCTTGACTTGTTTTTGGGTCACTTTGATCCTTGTTTTTTTTGGAAAGACTAAACTTCATAAAATTTGGTCATTGTTTAACTTAAATGTCGGTTTGTGGGGAATCGGGGCTTTTTATATTGGGCAGGTTACAGATCCTGTGCTGGCGTTAAAGATATGGCGAGTTTTACACATCTGCGTTATTTTTATTCCTATTTTTAATTTCCATGTTGTTTATATCCTTTGTAATCTTGATCAGCCGCGACTATTAAAATTCTTTTATGTCCAGGGCGTATTGTTTAGTCTTTTTTGTTTTGCAACGCCTTGGGTTGTCCCGAGTGTTAAATGGGTCTTTGACTCATTTTATTTCGGGAATCCGGGTTTGCTTTTTTATTTTTATTTTGCGATTTGGGCCTTTATTGTCGGGTATAGTCATTATGAACTTTTTGTCGTTTATCTTAAGGCGCGAGACAGACTGCGAAATCAAATTTTATATTTTTTTGTTGGAACTGCGCTTGGCTTCAGCGGTGGTATAACTAATTTCCTTCCAGTATTTGGCATCAAATTATATCCGTTTGGAAATTTTACCATTCCTATTTATTGTATCATTGTCAGTTATGCCATATTAAAATTTAAGCTTTTGGATATAAAGGTCGCAATTACACGAACAAGTGTATTTGTTGCGGTATATTCGATCGTTCTGGGTATTCCATTCTATATTGCGTTTGGATGGAGGACAAAGTTGGTTTATCTTTTTGGGGATAATTGGTGGATGGTGCCATTGATTACTTCAACTATCCTGGCAACGGTTGGCCCGTTTATTTATCTTTTTATTCAGCAGCGAGCTGAAGAGCGATTATTTCAAGAGCAGCGTCGATATCAGGCAACCCTGAGACAGGCGTCTTATGGGATGGGGAGAATCAAGGATTTAAGACGATTGTTAAATTTAATTGTTCATATCGTTACACGAACCGTTGGGCTCGATTTTAGCAGTGTCTACGTTACGGACCAAGATGATAAGAATTTTAAACTGGGCGCATCTCGAAGTAGAGGAGTCCGTTTTAATATTAAAGGAAAAATTACAAGAGATTCTCCACTTGTTGAAAAACTTAATGAGATTCGCGGCCCTGTTGTTTATGAAGATATTAAGCAGCGGACTCATGATTTTGGTGATCGGCAGCTGGCGAAATTAGAAGCCGTTATGAAAGAGATTGATGCGGCCGTTGTTGTTCCGAGCTTTATTGATGAAAATTTAATTGCATTTATAGTGTTAGGTAAAAAAAGTTCGGGGAGATTATATAGTGAGGAAGATTTAATTGTTTTTTCAATTTTAGCGAATCAGGCAGCTTTGGCAATTGAAAATGCACAGTTTTATGAAGATGTTAAAAAAACGCATGAGCAGCTATTTCGTGCAGAGAAAATGGCCACAATCGGAACCATGGCAGACGGGTTATCTCATCAAATAAACAATCGGCTGCATGCCCTCGGATTTATCGCAGGGGATGCTTTAGACACAATTAAGACAAAAAAAAATTCCAATTTGTCGCCCGATATGCAAGAATTGATTATTGATATTGAACATGCCCTAAATCGAATTCAAGATAATGTTGAGCAAGGGGGGGAGATTGTTCGAGGATTACTCAAGTATACGCGAAAAGGAGAAGAGGGTTTTTCTCCCGTTGATTTAGATAAATTGATTGATGCTTCTGTTGAGTTATCTA
>JANPBV010000427.1:0-4337 GCA_031430615.1 Ignavibacteria bacterium
GGTAGCGGTAATTTGTTCGAATTGTTAATAAACCTTAACTTAACATTAACGTAGGCGGTGTATTTATTCAGAATAACGTGTATTTCTATTAACAACATTGACAAATTTTCATTTTTTCGTTATTATGCAAAGCGAGTCAGAGATTTTTTATGTTAACAAGTTGTGAATAACTGTTCATATCGTGTTAAAAAATGTTTAAATCTTTATCCTCCGCGCATGCTGCCACAAGAAAGTTATTAACATTTTTTTGTTAACAACCCCTCAAAAGCGGCATCAAATCTATAAAAGTCATTGTTTTAGTTTTTTGTTTGGATTGTTAATTACTTTCCTGAATACCAAAGTATTTATATAATTAAAGCGTTTATTTTAATCTTAATATTAAACTAACAGGGTTTACTCATTTAAAATAGAAACTTAACCGAAATTGAACGGACACGAATTAAAACAGAACGAAGAGAATTATTTTAATCCATCTACCGATGAAAATTCAGAACAGAAAAGCTCCTTACAGGCCGGCGAGAAGTTAACTGGAAACGGGTTAACCGATGAACAAATCTCTGACAAGCATCAGCAGGAAGCGTTTAACACATGGACCCGCTTCATGGATATTGTTAAGCTGAATGTATCTGAGTTAAAACTTAACACTTGGTTTAAGCCCATAAAGCCAAAAAATCTTGAAGGCAATATATTAACAATATCTGTCCCCAGCCAGGATTATTATGAAATGATAATTTCGCGGTTTGGCGATATTGTTATGCGGGCAATAAGATCTATTTTGGGCGATGACGCAAAGATCGTTTACATAATTGACCCGAGGACAACTTTTTCGCAGGAGCCGGAATTAATTGAAGCTCCCCCGCCGCAGAATAATTTTACCAAAGCAGGCACAGACCAGAATACATTTGACCCGAATTTCTACAGGCCCGGGTTAAACTCAATGCAGCAAACAGGCGTTCAGGAAGGCGACCCTGCCCTATCGCAAAAATGTTTTTTGAATCCGGAATATACTTTTGAAAATTTTGTTAAGGGTAAGAATAATGAGTTCGCTACGGCTGCTTCAATATCAATTGCCAATAAGCCCGGTGCGCAGTATAACCCAATGATGTTATATGGCGGCGTTGGTTTAGGTAAAACACATTTAATGCAGGCAATAGGCAATCACATAAAAGCCGCAAACCCGCAGATGAAGGTTATGTACCTTTCGGGTCCGGATTTCACCACGAATTTTATTCAAAGCATCCGCATGAACAAGGCGCATGAGTTTGAAAGATTTTATAAGTCTTTGGATATGCTGATAGTTGACGATATACAATTTTTAGAAGGCAAAGAAAGCACGCAGGATTCATTCTTCCAGATATTCAACTCGCTTTACCAGCTCAAAAAACAAATCGTACTTTCATGCGATAAGCCGCCGCACCAGCTTGAGGGCTTGGAGGAAAGGCTTATAACCCGCTTCCAGTGGGGCTTGACGGTGGATATACAGGCGCCTGATCTTGAAACAAGAATTGCCATTTTAAATAAAAAGTGTGAAAAAGAAGGTTTCGGCGTTCCCTATGATGTGCTTGAATTCATAGCTTTAAACATAAAAGATAATATCCGTTCGCTAGAAGGCTGTTTAAAGAGCCTGTTATTCGATGCTGAACTGACACGCTCCCCTATTAATATTGATATGGCTAAGCGCAGCGTATTGAAGTTTGGCGGAATAAAAAACCGCAAGCAGAACATTGATATCAGCGTGATAATTGCATCAGTCTCAAAATATTTTAATATTGATGAATCTTTGTTAAGGCTAAAATCAAAGCAGCAGGAAATTGTTCACGCAAGACATACTGCAATGTATTTAAGTAAGGAATTAACCTCATCATCGCTGCAGACAATAGGCTCACATTTTGGCGGAAGGAACCATGCAACCGTAATTCACGCCTGCAAATGCATTGAAGAGGTTATTAACAGGGATTCTTCATTCAAAGATAAACTCGAGCAAATCAAGGAGATGTTATTAACATAGAATTGTTAATACATCATAAATTTATATCAAGCTATCCACATAAAAACGGATAGCTTTTGTTTTTTATAATATATGCGTTTGGAATGTTAACAACCATGCGCGTATTAAACAAACCTGTTAACAGATTTTATGGCAAGATGTTTTATTTTCATTCTATATTTAAAGATAAGTTGTTAAATTTATACTTATCAACAGTACTACTACTACATCTGTTCTATTTATATAATAAAGATTAAGTATAGTAGTTAACCTCCTGAGCGGAGCGAAGGAACTCATAAATGAAAAATTTATTTTCAGGAAAAAAATAATCTGATTGAATTTATAATGAACAAGTGATAAGATAATAATTAAAATTATTAGGTCTCCGAATGAGAATCTTCCTTCCTCCCACTTTGTGGAATTAAGGCGTAGCACTGCGTTCAGTGTATAAATAATGTTAGAAAAACTCACAATAAAAAATTACCTGCTGTTAAAGAACATTGAAATTGATCTTTCAAAAGGATTTAACATAATTACCGGTGAGACCGGTGCGGGGAAATCGATACTTATAAACGCGCTTAATTTATTATTGGGTGGCAGGGCTGACTATGCCATTATAAGTAAAAATAAAGATAAGATGATTATTGAAGGCGTTGTGAGTGTTTCAAAAGAAAACACTAAAATGATAGCTAAGTTATTGAAAGAACATGATATTGAGTCGTTAATAACCTCACCCCCAACCCCTCTCCTAAAAGGAGAGGGGGGAGAATCCTCTAAAAAAAGTAAAGATGAAAATTTAGTTTTAATTATCCGCAGGGAGTTATATACCAAGGCATACAGCAGGTGTTTTATTAATGATACGCCGGTTGGCACCAATGAACTGAAAGAACTGGGAGAGGTGATAATTGATATTCATTCTCAGAACGAGCACCAGTCATTACTAAAAAAAGAAGTGCATATTGAATTGGTGGATTCATATCTGATAAAAAAAGAGGGAAAAAAATTTGAGGATAAGTTAGAAAACTATAAACAGGGTTATGAACAATTGTTAACTAAGGAAAAAGAGTTTGACGAGATAAACCAGAAGAAAAGTGAGTTGGATTCAAAGCGTAGTTTTATAGATTTTCAGTTGAAGGAAATTTCTGAAACAAATCCACGAGCAGGCGAGGATGATGAACTTGAAAATGAATTAAATACCGGGGAAAATATTGAAAGTATAAGGGAATCGTTAACCCTTGCATACTCAAATTTATATGACGACTCAGGCAGCGTGCTTGAGCGGATAAAAATTGTTGAAAAAGAGCTTGGCAAAATAGGGGAGTATAATTCTGATATTCAGAAAATTTTAGCTGATGTAAGCGAATCAACTACCGCCTTAAAAGAAGCAAGCCGTTTACTTGGCTCACTGCTGGATAATCTGAGTTTTGACCCGGCAAGAGTTGAAGAAATAAGAGAAAGGCTTTATAAACTGCAGTTCCTGAAGAAAAAATACGGCGGCTCAATTGATCAAGTAATAAAACTAAGAGAAGAACTTGAAAAAAACTTAAGCTTAGTTGATAATTTTGATGAGACTATAAATAACCTGAAGAGCGAAATTGATTCTGCAAAAGCAGACCTGCTAAGGAAAGCTGGGGAAATATCAAAGGTAAGGAAAGAAAAATCAAAACAGCTTGAGTCAGAAGTTGTTAAGATATTGAAAGAGGTTGGATTTGAGAATGCAGAGTTTAAGGTAAGCGTGACCTCACCCCCAGCCCCTCTCCTAAAAGGAGAGGGGAGTAATGTCCTCAACGGCAATGGATATGATGATGTTGAATTTATGGTAAAAATAAATAAAGGCGATGAATTTTCATCACTCCGCAAAACAGCATCAGGCGGCGAGGTATCGCGTATTATGCTTGCGGTGAAATCTGTCTTAGCCGGCGCGGATAAAGTTGATATACTGGTATTTGATGAAATTGATACCGGTATCAGCGGCAGGATAGCTCAGAAGGTGGGCAGGGTGATGAAGGGACTATCCGGCTTCCGCCAGGTGATAGCGATAACTCACTTAGCTCAAATCGCAGCCTTAGCGGATGAACACCTTCTTGTTGAAAAGGAAACCGAAAGTAATTCTACATTTACAAAGATTCGCCCATTGGATAAAAACGAGAAAGTAATTGAAGTCGCTAAATTACTAAGTGGCGAGAAAGTAACAGATGCGAGCATTAAGAGCGCGAAGGAATTGATGTCGGTATAAAACAAAAATGAAAAGGCAGAAAGCAAAAGTCAAAAATTAAAAATAGATAGCCTTCCACAGAGAGACAGGTACATTTAATTTTGAAAAGCGCAGACCTGACTTTTGCGAAGGAGG
>JANPBV010000428.1:0-16758 GCA_031430615.1 Ignavibacteria bacterium
GAAGCATGGATGTGGTATCACAAAATTATCGGTAAGGGTAAATGTCCCATTGTTGATACATGGTGGCAGACTGAAACAGGCGCAATTATGGTGACTCCAATTCCGGGGGCAACGCCAACAAAACCCGGAACTGCAACACTGCCGTTCTTTGGCATAATGCCGGAGGTTGTTTCCAGGGAAGGCAAACCGTGCAAAGCCAATGAAGGCGGTTATTACGTGATTAAGCATCCGTGGCCATCTATGCTGCGCACAATTTGGGGTGATGATGACCGTTACAAAAAGCAGTATTGGTCTGAATTCCCCGGGCTATATTTTACCGGTGACGGAGCAAGGAAAGATAAGGATGGTTACTACTGGATAATGGGAAGGGTGGATGATGTAATAAACGTTAGCGGTCACAGGATAGGCACGGCTGAAGTTGAATCGGCGCTTGTTGCTCATCCAATGGTGGCAGAAGCTGCTGTAGTTGGCAAGCCTGATGATATGAAAGGCTCTGCTATATCAGCATTCGTTACACTTGAAGGAAAGTACCACGCAACAGAAGAATTAAAGCTAGAGCTTAAGCAGTGGGTCACAAAACAAATTGGCGCGCTGGCAAGACCCGATGATATACGCTTCACCGAAACACTCCCGAAAACCCGCAGCGGTAAAATTATGCGCCGCCTGTTACGCGAAATTGCAACACAAGGCTCCGTTAGCGGTGATACAACAACGCTTGAGGATTTTTCAGTGCTTGAGGCGTTGAGGACGGATGAAGAGTGAGCTTAATTGCGGATTTGGCCTGCCTGCCGTAACGGCTTGCCTTAATTCGCGAAAGCGAAGGAATGGCAGTTCAGGCAGGGATTGGTGATTTCGGATTGAAAAGCAAAAGCGGAACACAGATGAAACGGATTAAACAGATTAGAATAGATTTTTTATCATAATAGCCCCGACCTTCTTGACTGGTCTTCCTGACTCGTTTTTGAGTTCAGTTAGGTCGGGGAATAAAATAACCAATATATGGGGCTTTCTTGACTTATTGAACGAAGTTAAAGAAGTAGCCCTAAGATGATTTAATATTTTAGAAATGCTCAATCCCAAATATAACATACACCTCAACGATAAATACTTTGAAGCTATTTAACCTGTTGATTTTTATAATGATAAGAAAGTATTCTTTGATTCCGGTGCGAAGCAGTTTTTTGTAGTATATCAAATTATCAGACATGGAGATCAAAAAATAACAATTGAAGAAATTGAAGCTGGCAATAAAACTGAAATTTCAAACGAAATTGAATTTAAGAAGTGGGTAGAAGATAATTACCCGATGTATTTAAATTACCTTGAAAACTTTAACTAAATGGATACCCGCTTGCGCGGGTACTTTGTGCTAATGACAGAAAACGAACCAATATTAATCAAAGCTGAATTCAATCCCATAGTTAAAACATATATCATGTTATATGTTTTCGGATTCCTGGTTATTACTATAATCGGCATTCCGCTTGCAATTATATGGCTATGCGGAGTTGGGCAATGGTACAGCAAGCATTTTTACGATAAGTTGTATTGTGTGCTGACTGAAAAACATCTCAGGTTCAGAATGGGAATACTATTTACCATAGATAAAACCATTCCGCTTGAAAATATTCAGGACTTAACGTTTTATGAAGGACCTGTATTGAAACATTATAACTTAGCTATGCTAAAAGTTGAAACTGCAGGTCAGGCGGATAAATCAGGCAACCACATGAAGCTCGTCGGTGTAGTTGACGCGCATTTATTCCGCTCCACAGTGCTTGATCAAAGAGAGAGGGTGAAAAAAGGAATGACAGGAAATAATCCCTCAGGTAACGAACAGACGGAACTCCTAAAAAAAATAGCTTCAACCCTTGAGAGAATTGAAGCAAATTTGAAGAAATAATAATGGCTGTGAACTAATTAGAAGTCCCCCTTTGAAAGGGGGAGGAAATTTTGAAATTTTTTAAAAATCCACAATTGAAAATTTATCAAAGCCATACGTAAATCTCTGTTGGGGATTTTTGAGCGTTAGTAAATCGAGGATTTAATATAACCCAATTGCATTCAAAGGCTTTTGACCACCCCTCAATCCGGCTGCCGCCGGATTTCTTCCCCTCCTTAAAAAAGGAGGGGAGCAATGAAAAACCACTCAACTACTCACCTACAAACTAATTCTGAAGTTTCTCAAGCATCTGTTTCGCATTCGGATTATTAGGGGAAAGCTCAAGCACCTTCTTATAATTAGCTATTGCAAGATCTTTCTTTCCGGCATTCATATATGCCTCGCCCATTGAATCATATACATTCGGTTCATCTGGAAATAGTTTAACATTCAGCTTAAAAACTTCAATAGCCTCATCAAGCTTTTCATCTGACATAAGCTCATAACCGAAGAAATTCAGATGCATGTCATTGTAAAGCATTCCGTTTGATTCTAAAACCTGCTTTAAAGATCTTTCAAGCTCACCAATTCCGCCATTAGTTAATATTTCATACATTTTCATTTCCATTGTAATATCTGGTTTTGGATATTCTTTCCCGTTTACTGCATCTTCAAACCTGTTTATAATTCCATCTGCAATCTGTCCGAAATTGGAATTGATAATAACCGTATAGCCGTCTTTCATCTGCGCAAGTACACTGTTCCATACCTGCGTTCCCCCTGCGCGAATGCCAAGGCTTATTAATCCGGTTTTTCTTAATGACTGGTCAAACTTAAGCAGATCGCGGGCATTGGAGTACATTCCACCTGCAGGTGAGGGCTGTTCAGGAAACTTAGAATTTATTTTATTGCCTGAAAACGAAATTCTTGTCCCGTTAGACATATTTGGAACTGTTTCACCAATAAGCAGGTAATGAGTATTAGTCATTCCTAACGGCTCAATAAATCTTTCCTTAAGATTATCAACATATGATTTCCCTGTAACTTTTTCAATTATCCCGCCTAACACAACATAACCTGAGTTTGAATATTCCTGTCCAGTACCAGGGTCAAAAAGTAATGGTTCATTTTTTATTATATCAAGGTAATCATTTACCGTTTTGATGTTCCTGATATTTTGCCCGTAAGCAGGATCATTTAAGTAATCACCCAATCCTGCCTTCATCTCAAGTAACATTTTGATTGTTATTTTATCACCCGTTTCTTTTGGGTATATATCCAAATACTTGCTTAATTGGTCGCTAAGACTCAGCTTACCTTCATTTTCAAGCTGTTTTATCATGCCATGGGTAAACATTTTATTCAGTGACCCGATGCGGAATAATGTTTCACTTGTAACCGGAGTTTTCTTATCCCAGTCAGCATAACCAAATTGCTTCTCATAGAGTATATTGCCATCTTTAGCCAGCAGCACGTTACCTGAGAACATTCCGATATCGTTATATTCATTTACTATTTTATCAAGCTTATCAACGAAGTCATCAGCAAAGTTGTTTTGAATGAGCAGAGCTAGAATGAGGATCTTTAATGATAATATTATTTTCATTATTTGTTTAAATTTAGATATAGTTTATAATATGACGCCGTATCAGCCGTAAAAGTCGCATTTATTTTTCATTCCAATTATGTAAATTTAACCTTATTTTAGAATACAATAATTCACTATTTCGATAACTCACTATTTAAGTTATGGCTGAAAATAAAACCAAACCAACCAAAGTAAGCGTTAAGAAGTTCATTGATGCTATTGATGATGAACAAAAAAGAAAAGACAGTTATTTTTTGATTGATATGATGAAGAAGATAACAAAGGAAGAACCTAAAATGTGGGGACCCACAATAATCGGTTTTGGAAGCTATCACTATAAGTATGATTCCGGGCATGAAGGTGATTCTTGCCGGGCAGCTTTTTCACCCCGCAAGGCAGCGTTTTCTATTTATGTTTTGTGCGGAGAAAATAAATACCCTGACCTGTTTAAAAAATTGGGAAAACACAAATTAGGCGCTGGTAGCTGTCTGTATGTGAAAAGGCTCTCAGATATTGACCTCAAAGTTCTGAAAGAGATTGTTACTGCATCTTATAAAGATACTAAGAAAAAGTGGGGTTAATATGACCCAAAACGAATTATATCTTGTACTTGGAATTAATGGCATTATTTCGTTTACGATGCTTTTCATTGGCATTTTCTCATATGTCAGGACAAAGAAATTCCTTAACCGGGCAATTGAAACACGAGGGACTGTAGTTGATAGTGCCTTTAAAGGTTCTGCCGAGAGCGGGGGTAGTATGTACTCGCCAAAGATAAAGTTTACAGACAGGATGGGAAATGAATTCGAATTTACCGAGAACTGGTCATCAAATAGACCGGATTTTAAATTAGGCGATGAAGTAATTGTTTTGTATAATCCCGCTAAACCACAAAAAGCGCGCCGCGGCGGAAAGAAATGGAAGTTCTTTTTTATAGCTTGGCTCATTGGGGGACTTGGACTATTGTTCTCATCAATTCTAGTAATTGTTGTAATTGTCTTGATATTTGTTGCTCCATTAAAATAGTTGCATCATTGATTCAAATTTGATCAATTAATCTTTCTAAAAATGAAAACTTTAACCTTGCTTCTTGGATTCCTGCTGCCTTTTTCAATTTATTCTCAAATTGATTCTATCCGCACATTCGGTTTACCTGAGATGAGAATTTTACAAAAAGAAAAAGGAAAAGAAGTAACTTACGTTTTTGATAATAGTCTGAACAAATTTACTCTTACACCAACAACTCTGCTGCCAGATACGAACATGTTTAAGTATAAAGTTAATCTTAGTGATATTCATAAAGTTTCTTTCCATAACGGATCGCTTGTGTAGCCGGTAGCAAGAACGGTGGGTATTGTTGGGTTCGTATTGGGTTTTTTTGCAGGGGGATTCTTTAGTTTTGATTCACATCCAAAATTTGATCTCGGCAGAGCAATCCTCGGAGCATTTTATTTCGGGTTTCCGTTTGCTCTTGTCGGTGGTGTTTTTGGGCTCCTCATCCCGGATTATGAACAGTATGATATTAAGAAATTAAATACTAAGCAAAAATATGATACACTCAAAGGGCTATTTAAAAAGTACAGCCTTAAAAGAGAGTGACATTTATTTTTGCTATCAATTAATCAATTTTATTATCTATTTTTGTAATAGTCATTCTTCAAATAATTGACTATTTCACTATTTCTTAATTTCACTTTATATCATTATGGATAGGGCAATATTATTATTCGGTGTTATCGGCGCTTTGATGTTTGCGGCTTATGTTTATTTTATCATCAAAACATCATATGATGATGAAAAGCTGAAAAAGAAGGAAAAGTTAGAACTGGAAAAGCTTGAAGAAGAAAATAAAATTAAGCTAAACAGCAAACATTGATAGTTATTCAGAAAGAGTTGTCACTTAAACCTCGCTCAAGGGGCTTTCATATTATTACAGATGAAGTACTATCTCATATACCTGCGCTAAAGGAAATTAAGCAGGGGATAGCTAACATTTTTATCAAACATACTTCAGCATCGCTTAGTATCAATGAAAATGCTGACCCATCGGTCAGAACAGATATGGAAACCCACTTCAATCTTATGGTTCCTGAAGATGCTCGCCATTACGAGCATACATTAGAAGGTCCCGATGATATGACATCACATATTAAAACTTCAATACTGGGCTCATCCCTAACAATACCTATTACAAACGGTAAATTAAACCTTGGCACCTGGCAAGGCATCTACTTATGTGAACACCGCAACCACGGAGGCAGCAGAAAAATTGTTGTTACTATCATAGGTAGTTAAAACCCAAATTTTTTTGCAATAATGCATTATTGCTTATATAATAGCTTATTATAATATCCTTCGTAAAATTAATATTACAGGAGAAGTTTATATGAAATCTAAATTTTACGTTATTTTACATTCTTTAGCTTTATTGGTCTTATTCCAAAGTTACTGCATTTCTCAGAATACAACAGGAAAGAAAGTAAGTTCTATTCAGAGCATTAAATCAGAAAAACAATTAAAAATTGAAAATGAGTTAAAAAAATTAAAACATGAAGATAAAACAGAAAATCTCGTTAAAATTATTGAACTGAATTCACATCTGGAAAAAATTACAGGTTCAGGAAAGACTGAAATGGGGTGTTTAATTAAAGAAAATAACTATGGCTCATTGATAAGATTTTCTACCCAGCCTTCATCAGGCGGATTTACCGATGATATTACAAATACCCGTATTTACACAAATGATAACAGGAAAATAAAAGGAATTGCTGCTGCAATTGAACAAAGAGGAGCCACTGCCGGGAAGATCTGGTCAGTAGTAATCTATTCTGCAGATAGTCTCTCACCCGATACATTAAAAGTATACTACTCAGTGAATAACGGTTTAAGCTGGAATTTATTTGTTTCAGGTAATATCAGGCCGGGTGATTTTGTTACCCCCGATGATATGGATATGGAGCTTGTTGAAAATACTACGGGTCAAAAATACTTATGGGTAGCATTCGGCTTCAAACAACCTTCCGGCAGAAAGGCAGTGGGTTCATTCATACTACAGGTGCCGGTTTTGAACGGTACTTTTTTTAATTTAATGGAATGGGCACAGGGAGACTCAACTAAAAATTTTTACAATATCAGGCTAACATCCGATAATGCAAGATACTCAGCCACACCATACATATTTATAGCATGCTCATTTGATTCGACTGATGGGGCGGGTAACCTTGTTAACTCACAAAAATTTGCAAGGATACTAAGTCCTTATTCTTTAACAAACCCCTCATTTTCTTATATGACTCCTAAATACTACTGGTATGAAAATTCATCATCATATCAAAGGACTTCATTTACTGATATTGCATACTTCAATAATGGTGGGGAAGATTCTGTTGAAATTTCATTTTGCGGAGTACCTGATAGCACTAAAATATATTTTGCCAAGAGTGATATAAATGGAATTCCGCCTGTTACTTCTATTGGAGCAGGTGGTAATATCGGCGGTAGTGACCCAACGAGATATAAAACCCATGCCAGGATTTCATCCAATGGAAACGATAATGGAAGTATCGTTTGTACATTCAGGCAGTTTAGCTCGGGTAATTGGAATGTGAAATATTTCTCATCATCAATTTATGGTAACTTTACAGGCAGCTTTAATGAAAGTCCATTGCTTGGAAGTTTGGCTAATCCAAATTATATGCCTGAAATTATAGGGGTAAGGAATGGAAATACACATTACATTACTTTTCTCACATCTTCAGTTGAAGATAGTATTCACTTTATAGCAATGAATAATACTTCAATATTGAATCATGTTTACCGGATGAATTATTTTTCAGCCTCAGAAGTTATTGCTCCAAAACCACTATTCAGATACCAGGCTTCTGATAGCTGTCTTATGGTATATCCAGAAGACGGACCAAAGAATATGATTTCATCTGCAGGATGCCAGGGTGCTCCAATAGGGATGATAAATAACCAGCTTCCGGCAGAATACAGCTTACAGCAGAATTATCCCAATCCTTTTAATCCTTCAACCAGGATTAATTTTAGTATACCTCAAAAAGCATATGTGAAAATGACGGTTTATGATGTTCAGGGGAAAGAAGTAGCAGTATTGGCAGATTCGGAATACTTTCAGGGGACGTTTGAATTAACATTCAACGCTGCATCTCTTGCTAGCGGTGTTTATTTCTATAAGCTACAGGCAGGCGGATATTCTGAGATTAAAAAGATGGTGTTATTAAAATAACGAAGTTATGTTAATTACCCGCCTTTGGATGGTCAGCAGAAAACTTTATTATTCATGCTTTTAATGTTTCAATAAGATATGGGGGCTGGTTAGCTTAACAGCTCTTTATCTATTAATAAAGTAATTTATCAATTTTATCCATAAATTTGTAATAATTAATTAGTATTTATGGATGATATATTTTACTTAATAGCGCAGTCTGTTGAAGCGGTAAGTTTTTCTATTATGATTTATGGCGGACTTATCGCAATATTCATGTTCCTTAAAAATGAATTTGGCAGGTTCAGCGGAAAATTCCGGTTAACGATCCTAAGTAAGGTAAGGATAGATTTTGGAAATTACATTCTGCTGGGTTTAGAGTTCCTCATAGCCGCAGATATTATTGAAACGATTTTAAAACCAAGTTCACAGGAATTGATCGAGCTTGGTGGTATTGTCTTAATAAGAATTCTGCTGAGTTATTTCCTTAATAAAGAAATTAATGAACTTCAAACCCATGAAACTAAATCGGGTGATTTAAAATTCTAACAAATAAAAAAAGAGGCTTGACGAGCCTCTGTATTTATTATACAAATGTCTAAATTATATTCTAAACTGCAACTTTTTTCTCTTTATCTTTCTCAATTTCAACATCAATATCAGGTACTTTCTTAAGATCCAGCATATAGCTTGGTATTGTTCTGAATACATAATCCCAAAGCGGGTTAGATACACCATAAGCTTTATGACTATCTTCGTAATGATGGCGCAAATGGTAGGCTCTTAAAAATCCGCCAACCCTGCCTTTTAAATTGATATGGTGAGTAGCGTAGTGAATCGAATCATAGCTGACATAACCAAGTACAAACCCAGAAAAAACTAAAAGGTAATAACTGCCAAAAGATAACATGAATGAATAAAAGAAAAATGTTGCAAGCGGAATACTTACAAGTAAAGGCATTACAAGTCTGGTAGCATCCCTGGGGTAATCATGGTGAATACCATGTACAAGAAAATGAACTTTCTTTCCAATTTCAGTCTTAGGGTCATAATGAAAAACCCAGCGGTGAATAATATATTCAATAAGTGTCCATAATAAAACACCGCCTAAGTAAGCAAGTATCCCGTTAACAACCGGAGCTCTTTGAAAGCCGAAATAGGAACACACCAATATTACCGGAACAAAAACTACAACAGGGGTAATTGGATGGATGTGCGAAAAATACTCCAGAAAAGGATTCTTAAACAGGGGTATTGTTTCGTTCTTATTTGATACGTACTTAGACTTTGCCATTTTAATTGATATGTTTATTTACAAATTTACAAAAAATTAAGAGAATTTTCAATAAAGATAGGCTAACCATTTATTTAACATGGAATTAAAACGCTGGAAAAAACTTTCAACTGAATTAAAATTCTCAAATAGCTGGTGGAGCTATAAAGTGGATAAATATCTGCTTCCTGATGGAAAAGAAGGGGAGTATCATTACGCATTCACACATGGCTCAGCATTTGTAATTCCTTTAAATGAAGATGGCAAAATATTAATGGTAAAACAATACCGTTATTTAAACGACAGGTTCAGCATTGAATTTCCCGGCGGCGGAGTTAAAAAAGAAAATAACCATGATAATGAAGCGCAAAAAGAACTTATCGAAGAAACCGGGTTTACCGGTGAGCTTGAATATGCCGGAATGTTCAATCCCTATAACGGTGTAACCAATGAAATCTGTAAAGTATATATAGCACGGAACTTAAAACCAAGTTCTGTGTATAAAAAAGACGATTCCGAAGAATTTGTAATGCATGAATATTCTCCCGAAGAAATAGATAAAATGATAGCAAATAACGAGATTTATGATGGCATGACCTTAGCTAGCTGGGCTTTGGTAAAGAATAAACTTGTTATTTAAAACTTTTCTTTTTTGTTTTGCCACGGTCTTTAGACCGTGGGTTGAATTAGATAATCACCCGGCTTTAGCCGCAATTAAAAAAATATTATTTTAAAAAAAATGAATATTCTATTTGCATTATTACTTTTTGCTTTAACTATTTCTTCATACTCACAAAGCAGAGATACAACATTTAAGTATGACCTCAATTTTGACAGGGATGAAGAAACTATCAAATGTACCTATAATGAAAATACTCAGGATTTCACAATACAGATCGGAAATGCAAAATTATCAGGAACGTTCTTGTACAGCTATGATATCGGAATCGATATTATTGATATCAATAAAAATGATAACTTAAGAGAAGTTGTGTTAAAAGGTTATGGTAACAGCGACCAGAGCGAGATGTATTTTTACCAATATATTGAGGGTAAAATTGTTCCATGCGGATACCTGCCTTCTAACTTTGGAATTGAAACAACCGGAAACGGTAAAATAACTGAATACGCCTGGATGGGCTTCTGGACAGCGAAACTGAATTATGATTTTGATACCAAAAATAAAACCATAACAAAGATAGATGATGAGTTTTATGAGGTAAAACTGGATTGTGAAGTTAAAAATTCATTTAAACTCTTAACTGGCAGAGATGATAACTCTGATGTAGCTGTAAATCTAAATCCAAAAACAAAGCTGACAATTGTTAAGGCTGATATAAGGCCAGTATGTGAGCCGGTGAATGGTTATTCCGATGATATTATGTGTGATTGGTTTTTAATTAAAACTTCTGATGGCAAACAGGGTTGGTGCAGACTGAAAGATTTTTATGAAAATGTTGATGGCTTGATCTGGGCAGGATAATCCCTGAACGAAGTGAAGGGTCTATAAATTTAACACAAAAGGGCAATTGAAAAGATTGCCATTTTTTTTGTATTGGACGCTTTGAAATAATATTTATTAATACATTCTAAAAACCCATATTAATTGATATAATTGCAGATGAAACAATTGTTAAAGGGAGATTTGAAGCATTTAGGTACAGCTTTTGTTAAAGTTTACCCTATGTCTTTCAGAAGGATGTTTATGCACTGGCAATTAACCCTGGCAGCTTTATTCGCAATTGTTTCCGCATTCTATCTTGATCTTTCTGTCCATGACCTCTTTACCGGCTTGCATAGTAATGCAACTGATGCTGTATTTGAATTCGGCAGGTGGTACGGAAATGGGATGCCAACACTTTATTTATTTCTTGTGTTGTATATTTGCGGATTAATTTTTAAAAAATATTCTTTGCGTGAAACAGGTCTCTTAATATTAGAATCTTATATTTTCTCTGGATTAATTACACTTATTATAAAGTCATTATTCGGAAGGTTCAGACCATATACAAATAAAGGTGACTTGGCTTTCTATGGGTGGAACTGGGCTAATAACGATATGTTTTCATATATTTCAGGACACGCTGCTGTATCATTTGCCCTCTCTACAATATTAGCCTCAACAACAGAAAATTATTACCTCAAATCATTTTATTACCTGTTAGCAATTATAACATGCTTCAGCAGGATATACCATAACCAGCACTGGTTCAGTGATGTAATAAGCGGCGCTATTTCGGCTTATCTTGTTAGCCGAGTACTTATTACAATTCATAAAGAACCTGAATCAGACTATTAATAAATTTAATATTTCAATTTATTCAATTATTCTACATTATCTCTCCCATCTCCTTTAGGAGAGGGGTTGGGTTTACAACCTTGTTTGCCTTGTAAAGGTAAAGGGGGTGAGGTTATAAAATATAATGAAGGAACCTAAAGTATTCTTAACAGCACGATGGCAGGATCTGATATTGATAACATATGATGTTAACCCTGAATTATTGCTTGAACATATTCCCGCCGGACTTGAGCCTGATACAATTAGCGGACGCGCGTTTGTAAGCCTTGTCGCATTTGATTTCCTTGAGACAAAAGTTAAAGGAATTCAAATACCTTTTCATGTAAACTTTCCTGAAATAAATTTAAGACTCTATGTTAAGAATAAAGAAAAAAGGGGAGTAGTGTTTTTAAGAGAGTTTGTTCCAAAAGCGATTATCCCATTTATAGCAAATAACATTTATAATGAAAATTACAAAGCTATAAAGATGACAAGCTCAGTTAAGAAAAATGGCGCAATATTTATTAATCATACAATTGAGCTTAACGGGAAAATATATGAAATAAATCTGCAAGCTGATAATAAACCTTATTTACCTGCCATTGATTCCATCGAGCATTTTTTTAAAGAACATGAATGGGGCTTCGGAACAACTAAAAAAGGAAAACCATTAATATACAAAGTTGAGCATCCGTTCTGGAATATTTATCCTGTCATAAAATTCCAGCATAATTTCGATTTTGGATCTGTTTATGGTAAAAAATGGGAATCTCTCAATAACCAATCACCGTATAATATCACTTACGCCCAAGGTTCTGAAATTAAGGTATTTCAAGGCGAAACACTGCAATAATTTATTTTAGCAGTATTCAATAAACTGATTTTAATATAATATTGTTATATTGCAAAAATTAATCATATTAGCTTAACGGAGACGACCCAGCGGGTCGTCTCTACAGAAGCAATATTTGTAGAGACGACTCGGTACGACTGGCTTTGACAGTTGAGTCGTCTAATTAAAAATTATCTAATTATTTTTAATGTCAATCAGTTACACAGAAAATAAAATTAACGACCGCTTTACATTGTATTCCGTTCAAAACGGGAATGAAAAAAACACCTTTGCCAGAGATGTGATTGATGGTTTACAGGCAAATCCCAAAACTCTTCCTCCAAAATATTTTTATGATATCAGAGGCTCAATTTTATTTGATAAGATATGCTTAACACCTGAGTATTACTTAACACGCACAGAGGCTGCAATATTAAAAGAGCATTCGGATGAAGTCGCAAATTCTAATTCAGAAAAAAAACTTATTGTTGAGCTTGGAAGCGGAAGCTCAATAAAAACCCGGTATATACTCAGCTCGTTCATAAAACAATCTTCACCAATTACATATGTGCCAATTGATGTATCAGAGATACTTGTGCAAAGCGGAAAAGAACTCCTTGATGATTTTGAAGGATTGATGGTTAAAGGAATAATAGGCGAGTATGAAGAATCAATCGCTGCTGCATCTGAAATTTTCCATGAAGCGAAGCTTATTGTTTTCCTTGGCTCAAGCATCGGCAATTTTGATCTGCTACATGCAGAAGATTTCCTGAGGAAGTTATCATCTAATATGAAACAAAATGATTCATTGTTAATTGGCTTTGACCTTGTGAAGGATATAAATGTTTTAAATGATGCATATAATGATAATGAGGGAATTACCGCAGAGTTTAACCTTAATATACTGAAAAGAATTAAGTATGAATTTAATGCAGAGCTTGAACCTGAGAATTTTGAACATAAAGCTTTTTTCAACAAAGAAAAAAGCAGGATAGAAATGCACCTGGTATCAAAGTGTGACCAATCATTCAGTTTAAATGGCTCGGGACTCATCACCTTCAAAGAAAATGAAACCATACACACCGAAAACTCATATAAATTCACTGATGAAATGATAAAGGATCTGGCAATATCCGCCGGTTTGAAGATCAATAATGTATGGAAAGACCCACAAAACTACTTTGGGCTATGTTTAATGTGTAAATAATTTTCAAAAATCAAATATCAAATATCAAATAACAAATAACAAAGAAATAGTTATAAATTGATTAAATCTGATTATCATATAGTTAAATCTATTTCATTTACAGATTCCAATATGATCTTAAAGGTAGATAATGAAGAATTTAATTTCAAATTGAAAGAGATTTCTCGAAAATTGTTACATGCAACTACAAAGGAAAGAGAAGCATATAAAGTAATTTGTTCAGGATATGGTATTAGCTGGCCCTTAATTGATGAAGATTTAGCAATAGATGGACTAATAAAATCTATTTAGAATTAATTCTTAATTCCTAATTGCTTCTATAAGTCCTTCGCGCACCTAAACCCGCTTATCAGCCATCTTTCATGTGTCTTAAAGAAATTACGGTAAGTATTCCTTGTTGAGTCTTTCGGAGTTCCGAATGAACCGCCTCGTAAGACCTTCTGGTTTGAAAACCACTTATCATTATATTCCGCAAAACCTGATTTAAATCCGGGGTAAGCCACGAACTCAGAGCCTGTCCACTCCCATGTATCGCCAATCATTCCATAACAGCCGTAATAGCTTTTACCCTTCTCATATGTGAATATATCCGACGGTGCCCATACACGTGACTCAAGCAGGTTACAATGGAAATCCGTTGGTTCTTCATCACCCCACGGGTAAAGCCTTTTTGCTCCTTTATCCTCATCCCAGCTAGCTGCTTTTTCCCATTCAGCTTCAGTTGGCAGTCTTTTGCCTGCCCACCTCGCATAAGCATCGGCTTCAAAAAAACATACATTGGTTACAGGTTCATTCGGGAAATTTTCAATAAATCTCTTTCCCTTAAAATCACATTTAAACCAGCTTCTGCTGTCATCATGCTCCCAATATAAAGGTGCTTCTATTTTATTATTGTTCACCCACTGCCAGCCTTCATCAAGCCAGAATTTATAACTCTTATAGCCGCCATCTTTTATGAATTTCAAGTAATCTTCATTTGTTACGGGAGTGTTATCAATCATGTAATCATTCATGTAGACCTTATGCTGAGGCATTTCTACATCATATGCAAACTGGTTTTTCCATCTGAATACATCAAACCCAAGTTCATAAATCCCGCCCGGAATATTTATCATTTCTTTTTTGTGCGCTTGTCCGTTTGCATGAGGCAGCTTTTTTATTTCCTTAGGTATATATTTATCCTGCAGTAAATTCTGAATATCATATACCATAAGTTCCTGGTGCTGCCATTCATGATTGAAAGAAAGCATGAAATCCTTTAACACATTCAGCTTTACTTCAGCTTTTTCAAAGAATCTTGAAACCTCGCGGTTGATGTAATTCCAGTATGCTATGGTTTCCATTACAGTCGGTCTAGAAATAGTACCCCGCTTGCTTTTATTAAACGGTTTGCCAAATGCCTGGTAATAGGAATTCAGATAATATGAAAAATCCTGTTTATACGGCTTATAGTCTTTGAAGTATTTTTTCAACAGCTGGTCATAAAACCATGTAACATGACCTAAGTGCCAGCGCGGGGGACTCATAAAACTCTCTGTCTGCACTACATAATCTTCTATCTCAAGCGGTTCACACAGCTCAATTGTCATCCTGCGAACCCTTTTGAACTGTGAAAATATTTTATCTGACCCAACCCCGCTCAAAGAGTTTTCTATGTCATTTAAATTCAGAACGCTGTTTTGATTTTCCATTTAAATATTTTATTAGTAGTTTTACGGGAATCGAAACGAATATACCAGATTAATCGAAAATTTAAAATTCATTTATATCAATTGTGAGTAAGATTTGGCACTAATAGAATTCCAGACCGTATCGCATTATTATGACAATATTTCTGCAATCGATAACCTTTCGTTTGAAATTGAAGATCTCAAAATAACTGCTATTATCGGTAAAAGCGGCAGCGGAAAATCAACACTATTGCAAATAATTAACGGGTTGATAAAGCCTGCAAAAGGTAAAGTCATAGTATTCGGCAAGCCGCTTGATTATTACAAAATCAACAAAACAAGGCTTAAGATAGGATATTCAGTTCAGGGTACGGGTCTCTTCCCTCATATGACAGTTTATAATAATATTGCAATGCTTGGTGTAATTACTGATGAATCCAAGCATGATATTGAGCGAAGAATTGATACTTTAATGAGCTTTGTTAACCTGCCGCCAAGTTTTAAGACTAAGTATCCATACCAGCTTTCCGGAGGTGAACAGCAGCGTGTTGGTATTTGCCGCGCAATGCTTTTAAGTCCGCCGATTTTTCTACTTGATGAAGCGTTTGCCGCGTTAGACCCCGGGACTAAGAATGAAATACATAATGAACTGCTCGAAATGCAGAAAGCTGAACCCCGTACAATTGTTATTGTTACCCATGACCTGAACGAGGCTGCTAAACTTGCCGATAATATTATGATTCTGGATAAAGGTGTTATAAAACAATATGCAGCAAAAAATGAACTGTTAAATGATCCTGCAAGTGGTTTTGTGAAAGAATATATGTGGTCTCAAAAAGTATGAAGAAAATAATATTAATATTATTTTTCTTTTCATCAATATCCATTGCTCAGACGATCAGGGTTGGCGCTAAGCATTTCAATGAATCTTACATACTTGCTGAGGTGATCTCACAACTATTGGAATCAAACGGCTATAAGGTTGAGCGTAATTACAATTTAGGCGGAACCTTAGTATGCTTTGAATCACTTAAAAATAACCAGATAGATGTTTACCCTGAATACACGGGTACTATTTCAGAGGCTATATTGAAACTCAACGATAGGCTTGGTATAACTGAGTTAAATGAGAAACTAAAAAAGGAACATGGTCTTGAAATTACAGGGAGTTTTGGATTCAATAATACTTATGCGTTTGCCGTAAAAAAGAAAACAGCAGAAAAATATCATTTAGTCAATATTTCTGATCTTATGCCATATCCGGATATAAAATCTGCTATGAGTTATGAATTTATCAAAAGAAAAGACGGCTGGGAAAATCTTGCTGCTTTATACAACCTTAAGATTCAGCCTGTTGGAATTGATCATGGGCTTGCTTATCAATCAATTGATGATGAAAAAATTGAGCTAACTGATGTTTACTCGACTGATGGAGAAATAAGTAAGTATCAGCTTGTCACGCTTAAAGACGATAAGAATTTTTTTCCTACATATATGGGTGTGCCATTCATGCGGCAGGCAATGGATACAAAAGCCAAGGAACTTATCAAGCTGCTTGCAAATACGATTAACGACAGCCTAATGAGGGCAATGAACTCAAAAGTACTGTATGAAAATAAAAGTTTTGGTGATGTGGCAAATGAATTTCTTAAGGAAAGCAAGTTAATAGGAAACCAGGTTAAATACGAAAATAGATCAGCCGCAGATGAAATTATGCAGAAAACCATACGCCACTTGCAGATAACTTTCATTTCTCTTCTTCTTGCAATATTAATTGCGTTTCCTGTGGGAGTATTGCTT
>JANPBV010000429.1:0-4450 GCA_031430615.1 Ignavibacteria bacterium
TGCAAAAAATGTCTGCCATAGTAGTGTGCCATCCTTTCTGAAACAATCAATCATCATATTTGTCGCGCTATTATTTACTATTTTGCTTGAACCTGTTACGAGAATGTTATCTTCTTTATCAAATGCCATTGAAAGACCTGATATCCCCTGGTCTGTGAATTTTACTGATTGATCTGATAAAACATTCCATTTTTCTGCGCCTGAGTTATCATATTTAATTAAACATCTGTTTCTATTATTCTTTTTAACGGTAGAATAACCCAGAACAAAAACATTACCATTATCATCAACAAGCATTTTCTCAGCTTCATCATCCATGTTCATAAGACCGTTAAAATTCTTTTTCCATAATTCATTTCCGTTATTATCATAAGCTATAGTTATATAGTCTTTGTTACTTTCAGAACTATGACCTGTAATATATACGTATCCTTTATTATCTACTTTAATATCCATAGGTTCATCATCGGATACAGCGCTTCCGTCATACTTGGCTATCCATTGTTTCTTTCCGCTTGAATCATATTTAATTGTTGCGATCGTATAAGCGGGTGAGTTGCATTGTCCGGTTACGTAAACATTTCCCAATCCATCAATAGTTAATTTTGATGCCCTATCGCTTGTTATTCCGTCATCATATGCCGTAAGCCACAATTGTTCTCCGTTGGTATTATATTTGATCGTAACCCAATCCAAACCTGAATTATCTGTAACAATATGTCCGGCAAAACCCGTAATGTAAACATTTCCTAATTGATCAACTGAAATCGATCTTGATTCATCAAGAATACCTCCTTTGCTTGCATATCTTTTATCCCATTGCTGCACTCCGCCAGAATTATACTTTATAGTAATGAGATCTGTTGCTGTGCCGTTATCCCCGGTGCTGCCGCCGGTTATATAAATATTGCTTAGATGGTCGATGGCTATGCCATAGGGGCGGTCATTGTAATTCCCGGAACCATTATAAACAGCGACCCATAGAGATTTTCCGGATTTATCATATTTTATTGTGGTGATATTATCGCCAAGTCCATCGCCGTTTGTTACTCCGGTAACAATTGCATTGCCATCCCCATCTATTGCAATGTACCCTGCTTTATCAATGCTTACCTGACCTTCAGAACTGTGAGTAGCCGACCATTCTACTTTGTATTGCGCGAAGCAATGAGTTGTAATTAGGAATAATGTAATTATTATTGTTTTCATTTTTTTGGATAAACTTTAAGTTATTTAATCAACAACCCCGAAATATCGGGATTGACCCGGAGGGTACCCCTAATAAAGTAACTGCGTTACTTTATTAGCAACATTTTTTTTGTTTCTTTAAAATTATCAGTTCTGATCGTATATAAATAAATTCCTGAAGGTAAATTTGTCCCATCAAAATCAATTGCATACTTTCCGGGTTTGAGTTCTTCGTTAACGAGTGCGGCAACTTCCCGACCTAGAATATCATACACAGACAAGAATGTCTGTGTTATTGAAGTACCGCTTATATCAAATCTTATTTTTGTTTTTGGGTTGAACGGATTAGGAAAGTTTTGCATTAGCTTGAATTTTGCTGGAATTTCATTGCTAAGTGGTTCAATGAAGGTAACCCCGCCGTTAGTAGTTTTGATTATTCTTCCGTTAGTTCCGGCTGCATATCCTATACTTAAGCTTGGAAAGTGAAGACCATAAAAAGTATCTCCGACTCCACTTGCTTGAGTAATCCAGTTGACGCCTGAATTAGTTGTTTTAATTATTGCGCCTAAACTGCCCGAAGCATACCCGGTTGTTGAGTTAACAAACTGAAGACCGTAAAAATATTCGCTTGATGGATTTGTTTGCGAAACCCAGATTGTTCCGGCATTGGTTGTATACCTTATAATACCCTGATAACCAATAGCCCAGCCTGTTGTTATATTAATAAAATTAATGCAATAAAAATGAAAAGTTGTATTTGTAGTCTGAACAGTCCAATTAGTTCCACCGTTAGATGTATAAAGAATTGTCCCAAAAGTTCCTGAAATCCATCCCACAGTAGAGCTGAGGAAATGTATTCTGAAAAGAGCGTTTATTGTATTGCTGGTTTGAGGTGACCAATTTAATCCTCCGTTTGTAGTTGACCTGATCGTACCCCCATCTCCTGCAGCCCACCCGGTTGAAGCGTCAGAAAAAAATATAGTTCTAATCGCAGCAGTTGTTCCGCTTGTCTGAGAAGTCCAGTTTAATCCTCCGTTAGTTGTTCTCGCAATAGTACCAACATCACCTGCAATCCATCCGGTGCTTGCGTTAATAAAGAAAACATCATCAGCTCCGCCTGGACCTGCTTGTATTATCCAGTTTGCTCCTCCGTTTGATGTGTATCTTATTGCCGAATAACCAACAGCCCACCCGGTATTATCATTCACAAAATATACTGAACTTAAATTATTTGGCGTACCGCTATTCTGACCTATCCATTGCGAGAATGATAATTCAGAGTAAAACAAAATCACAATCAATAATATAAAAATATTTTTCATTTTTGGATCTCCTTAAATATTAATTTTTAAAGTGCCTGCCCAAAGCAGTTTAATAAATACGGGACAGTCCATCCTTGGATGGTTGTATTTATCCATGCCATTGGGCAAGGCAAAACAAAATTCCTGTGGAAATTGAGATAAGCCGGATTGAATCTTGATTTTTTCATTTTAGACTGTCCCGTAACTTTTACAGCAAATTTATACTAAATTACAAAGCTGACCAAAGAAAATAATCTTTATTAATCGCAAATTTAATTTGTATGGAGTTGGATATTATGTATTTTTATGCTATTTTTAAAGATAATTTGTAACATATAATCGCAAATAATTATGAAAAATTCTGCTTTTATTAAAGCATTATCATCATTAACTCCCGTAGAGATGAGAGAATTCAGAAAATTTGTAAATTCGCCTTTTTTTAATGGAAGAAAGGAAGTTGCAATATTTTTTTCGGAGGTAAAAAAATATTATCCGTCATTTAACTCTTCAAAATTCTCATCTGAAAATCTTTTTGAAAAGATGTTTCCGGGAAAAAAATTTGATGTACAGGGCATTAGAAGACTTTCATCGTTTTCTCTGAAACTGCTGGAATCATATCTGGCGTATACAGGAATAAGAGAAGATGGTTTTTATTTTGATCTCTCACTGGCTATCGAGTACTCAAAAAGAGGGAATTATAAACTATCAGATAAAAAAACAAAGATCATTGATAAAAAATTTAAAGAGAATAAAAGGGATTATGAATTTTATTTCTGGGAAAGATATTTGATAGAAAGGCATAAAAATACACTATATGCTTATACAGGTAATGACCATCTTGCCTCAGAATCCATAATCAAAAGAACTGACCTGTTTTCTTATCACACAGCTGTAGTTATCTGTAAAAGCCTTGTAAGCCTTTGTATAAATGAAAAAAACTTCAATTCTGATTATTCTAAAAGCGATTTTTATTTATTTGTAAAAAATCTTCAGCTTGAAAATTACATTGAAAATCTTTCAAAAAATGAAAGTGATATTCACTCAGTGCTTTATGCTGAATATTATCAGGCAATGTCACTGTTAAATCCGGATAGCAATGAATATTTTGAAAGGTTCAAGCTTATTCTGAAGAAAGAATTATTCCAGTTTTCATACATAGAGCAGCTTAATTATTATACAATATTTGAAGCAGTGTGCACATTGAAAATAGAAAGCGGTCATACGGAATACTCCAGGGATCTGTTTGAAGCGTATTGTGATATGCTTACAAATGGATTGTATTCCTATACAAAAGGAGGTGATTTTATCCTTCGGATTTTCCGAAATATCGTTCATACTGCAATAATGGTACGGAAGTATGACTGGCTTTCTGAGTTTCTGGCAGAATATCTTCCAAGAGTTCCTGCAGATTCAAGAGAGAACATGAAAAACCTTGCTGAGGCACTTTTAATGTTTGAAAAAGGTATTTTTGAGAAATCACTGGTTTTATTAAATAAAATAGATTACGAGCTGTTCCATTTTAAGATCGATCTGAAAAACCTACAGCTTAAACTTTATTATGAATTAGGGTATTATGAGGAATTACGCTCTGCAGTTGATACTTACAGGCATTTTATAACGAATAATAAATATATTTCAAAAAGGTATCAAGCAATCTGCGCTGGTTTTGTAAATAGTATCAGCGCGCTTATGAAGGTTAAACTTAAAGAAGAAAAAACCAGCTCTTGGCAACTTGAAAAAGATATTTTGAAATCAGAGGGTATAATTTTCAGGGAATGGTTCGTACAAAAAATTTCAGAATTCCGGACATAAAAAAGGCAGGTTTACAACCCTTGATGGGTTTTACCCTGCCTCATTAAAAATAGATGAGAAAATCTATTTGGAGGTATTTCCTGACACCTGCAAATATCACTTAACTTTAGAAGAATTCTTCTACCGTGAATACGGTAAAATGAAATTAA
>JANPBV010000430.1:0-1534 GCA_031430615.1 Ignavibacteria bacterium
TATAGTAAGACAGCGCGGAACAAAATTCCTACCGGGTCTGAATGTTGGGCTTGGCAAAGATGATACCATTTTTGCGACAGTAACCGGTCATGTTAAATTTACTAACCAGACAAGGTTAAAGAAAAAAATAAGCGTTCTTCCCGTAGAAGCCAATTAAGTTTTATCCAGTTATGACCTGATGATTTAAACAGGTTAAATGATCTCAAGAGCAGCGAGTGGACACGGGTTCACTCGTTTTCTTTTTATATTCATCAGATGACTTCTGTTCATTGGAAGAGTAGAAAACAGAGCAACTAACAAGTAATTTAAAAATATAATTTAAAAAGGCAAATAAAGTGAAAGTATCAGTAATTGGAGCAGGAAATGTAGGAGCGACCTGCGCAGAAGTTATAGCTCACCACGAAATAGTGAACGAAGTAGTATTACTTGATATCAAAGAGAACTTCGCTGAAGGCAAAGCTCTTGATATCTGGGAAACATCTGCTATTAATATGTATGATACAAGAATTACGGGTTCAACCAATGATTATTCAAAAACAGCTGGTTCTGAAGTTGTGGTAATAACATCAGGTCTGCCCAGAAAACCCGGAATGAGCCGTGATGACCTTATTTCAACAAACGCAAAGATAGTTAAATCAGTTACCGAGCAGGTTGTAAAACACTCACCAAACACAATTATAATTATTGTTTCAAATCCGCTTGATGTAATGACATACTGCTCATATATCAATTCAAATTTTCCTTCAAACAGGGTTTTTGGTATGGCGGGTATTCTTGATACAGGCAGATACAAAGCGTTTTTAGCAGATGAGCTTAACGTATCACCTAAAGATATTTCCGCTGTATTAATGGGCGGTCACGGTGATACAATGGTGCCGTTACCAAGATATACAACTGTTGGCGGTATTCCCGTAACTGAGCTTATAGATAAAACTAAACTTGATGCAATTATTGATAGAACCAAAAAAGGCGGCGGCGAAATAGTTAATTTACTAGGAACATCGGCATGGTATGCGCCGGGCTCCGCAGCAGCGCAGATGGTTGAAGCAATTATCCGCGACCAGAAGAGAGTATTTCCGGTTTGCGCAATGTTAAATGGTGAATACGGCTTAAAGAATATTTTCCTCGGAGTTCCTGTAATATTAGGCAAAGGCGGTATTGAAAAAATTATTGAGCTTAAGCTTAATGATGACGAAATGAAGCTTGTAAATGATTCAGCCAAAGCGGTAAAAGAAGTTATGGAAGTACTGGATAATTTAAAAGATTAACAATAACAAAACTGAAAATTGAATTCAAAGCCTGCTTTTAATGCAGGCTTTTTTATTACATGATTTAAACCTATTAGATTTTTAACACATCTAACATAAATATCATAATACATTCAATCTCTTGCAGTGTTCAATATTAAATTGTTGTTTAATAGCTTTAAATGCATATTTCAGATAAATTTTATTATTTAATTTAAAATTTCCTTTCGCAATATTCGTAAATATACAAAAAGCAATATTACAGCAAATTATCGGAGCATATCAAT
>JANPBV010000431.1:0-13038 GCA_031430615.1 Ignavibacteria bacterium
TATCATTTAGAAATTGTGTGAGTAAACTATGGAAGTGATGCACTCCCTGTTCACGTTTGGGTGAATATCTGCCGCGGCTATATAACCGTGACTGCATCCCGCGCTGTACCATTTCAACTATTGCTTCATCTTCGCGCTCAACTCTATCAAGCCCTGAACCTGCGCCTTTATCAAGTTTTGTGTGATCGCTTACGTATGTTATGAATGATACTTTCGTGAGGTCTTTGCTGAGTGGCTTGATAATGTTTATTGAGAGACCCCACGGATAATAATTAAGCATCATATTCGGGAACACCCACCAATAATATGCTGCAACTTCATTGCCGTAGTCAGGGGATATTTCATGCAGGCGGAAACACTCTTCACCCGGTTTAGAATATGCAAGCTGTAAATTACAGTAGTTGAATAATTCCGTTCTGTAAGACCCGTAATCAACTTTCTCGTTCAATCCGCTATGTACATAGGGAATATGAAAACCTTCAAGATAATTTTCAACATAAAGCGCCCAATTGCATTTTACCAGGTAATCTCTGCTTCGGGTTGGTTCATGTTTCATTTCACCTATCTTAACACCATCAAGCCTGTTATCTATTACCTTAGAAATACTGCTAAATGGTTTTGCAGGGTCAAGTGATGTAAAAATAAATTTATTCCAAAGCTCAAATGGCACTTTTGATAAATTATCTTCTTTTCTTGGGAAATTAAGAGCATCTTCACATTCAGGCATTGACTTGAAACATCCGTTAAGCTCAAATCTTCTGCCATGATAGCGGCATTGCATCAGGCGTAATACATCGGGATTTTCAACCAGAATATTACCTCTATGGGTGCAAACATTTGATAGGCAATGAATTTCATCCTGCTGGTCACGGGTTAGAAGAAGGGGTTCATCCAAAAATCCTTCAAGCAATGTAAACGGGTAAACAGCGCCCGGAATTCTGACAACATCACTATCACCGGCTAAATGCCAGCACTTTGTGAATACTTTATCTTTTACTGCCTCGAAAACTTCCTCATTTCTGTAAAATTCCGCAGGGAGGGTTTCAGCTTTAGAAATGTCAGGATCAATATTATATTTTTTATCAGTAAGCATTTATCATCATACCCATTTTTTTCTTTTAAAATATATCAGGAAACTTAATCCAATTGTTGCCATTATACTTAATGCAAACCAGTAACCATGCGCCCATTTCAATTCAGGCATAAGTTCAAAATTCATTCCGTAAATGCTTGCAATAAAGGTCATAGGTATAAATATTGTCGAGATCAGCGCAAGATATTTCATGGTTTCATTCAGCCTGTTGCTTATGCTTGAAAGGTAAATATCTATCATACCCGAGAGCATATCGCGGTATGTTTCAATGGTATCCAGAACGTTTATAGTATGGTCATATACATCCCTTAAGTAAAGATGTGTGTTACGAGTGATAAGATCAGACTCACCTCTTTCAAGTCTGCTGATAGCTTCTCTTAGCGGCCAAACGGATTTCCTGATATAAAGCATTTCACGCTTTATCCTGTAAATTTCAGTTAGTGTCTTTTTCTGCGGATTATTAACCAGTTCTTCTTCAAGCCGTTCAATCCTATCTCCAAATACTTCAAGAATTGTGAAGTAAGAATCAATTATAGAATCAATAATAGAGTACATTAAATAATCCGAAGACATATTATTAATAATACCCTTATGGTTTCTTATCCTTGTCCTTATCTCATGAAAAGTATCGCCTTCAACACCTTCCTGGAATGTTACAACATAATTTTTACTTAAAATAATACTAACCTGCTCCGGTATAATCTCATCAATATTTTTACCAAGATGGAACATTTTCAGCACAAGGTAAATGTAACCGTCATATTCTTCCATTTTAGAGCGCTGGTCTACATTCAATATATCTTCAACTACCAATGGATGCAGATTTATTGAATCACTGATTTTTTGCACCAGCGCAACATCGTGAATCCCTTCAACATCAATCCAGCTTATAGTATCTTTTTGAATGAATACAGAACATTCAGCAGGATCTACAATTACTTTTTCGTTAATCACGTTGCCTTTGTAATCAATCATGTTAACGAAAACTTTTTCTTTTTTTGTATTGCTCCCGGTATAAACCGGAGTACCCGGTGGCAGCCCGGCAGTTTTTTTCTTTGCTCTAAAAAGCTTCCTGAGCTTTATATATGGTTTTTTTACAACTAGAGGTGTATGCATAGTGCCAATTTAGTGTATTTTGTTGAATTAATAAATGTTTAGAATATTCATATTTTTTTTGAAATTTTGTTGTTAGATTGCACTTTCCATAGAAAAATAGATGATATTTAAGAAGAAAATATTTCGTTTAATTCTGGCGTTAATTGCATTTTTAAGCTGTAATTGCGCTTTATTGGCTCAGGCTGAATACCCAAGAGTTTTGAAGACCTATCTTAAAATAAATGATAATGCAAAACAGATAAAAGATGCCAAGATAAAGAGCAGTATTGAAATATTATCCAGTAATGGCAGACTTGACACGATAAAAATTTCCAATTACGCTTCAGACGGATTTATCTTAAATGAAATTTCAAAAATCGATACATCCAGAGATAAAAAAGGTGAGTATATTACAAGAAGTTATTCATACATATATAATAATTTTAGATTATTGATAGAAAAATTTGATTCATCAGGCGTTAACCTGAAGAAATATTATCTTAAGTATGATGAATTTTATAATATCACTGACGAGGAATTATTTATTCTGAATAAACTTGTTCAGAAATATTCATATGAGTATGATGATCTATCACGGCTTATTGAATCAACTCAGAAAGATATTGCAAATGACTGCAAGGTAATAGAAACATATGATTATAACAGTTATAATAATCTGGTAAAGATGGTAACTGTTAATAAATGCATAGGGGGTGAAGGTAAACCTTTAGAAACAAAGTTCATTTATACTTATGATAACAGCTACAGAATACTTGGGAAAACGACAAACGCTACTTCAGGAGATAAAAAGACTGAAACGTTTACGTACAATGCAGATGGAAAACCCGAATCATCTTATGAGATGACCGGAACAGATTCATACACAAACAGAAAATATACCTATGATAAAAATACTGTGAGAATCCTTAAAACTGATGTAAAGGGTGAGTTAAGCATAAGCTCAGATGTGCTTATAAAATATGATAAATTTGGCAACAGATTAGAGGAAGAGTATTTTGATCCAAGCGGTAAATTAATATATACCTATAAATTTATTTACACATACTATTAAATATATAAAATTATGAGTTCAATTATTAAAGAAATTAAAGATGGTATTTTAAGTATTACTTTGAACAGACCTGATTCACTGAATGCGTTCAATACTGAAATGCTGGTGGAATTACAGGCAGCTTTTAAAGAAGCACTGAATGATGATGTAAGATGTGTTGTATTAACCGGCGCGGGTAAAGGCTTCTGTTCGGGGCAGGATTTAAAAGATTTTGAGAGTGAAAAGAAAACATTTAAAGAAGCGATTAAGTCAAAGTATAATCCGCTAATTACACAGGTTATGGGGCTTCCTAAACCTGTTATTTGCGGTATTAACGGCGTTGCTGCAGGGGCTGGGTTATCATTGGCTCTTGCTTGTGATTTCCGCATAGCAACTGTGAATGCTCAATTGATAGAAGTATTCATTAATGTGGGTTTAGTGCCTGATTCAGGCTCTACTTTCACACTGCCAAGGATAGTTGGTCTTGCTAAAGCATTCCAAATGTGCATGGCGGCTGAGAGAATTACGGGCGCAGAGGCAAAGAAACTCGGGCTTGTAAATGTATGCGTCCAAACTCCGGAAGTTTTAAAAGCGGCTCTGGATAAATATTCACATAAATTAGCGAAATTGCCTACGAAATCTTTAGGTATGATAAAACAATTATTAAATAATTCATTTTCCAAATCAATTACCCAGATACTTGATGAAGAAGCAGATATGCAGGATATTGCAGGTAATTCAAACGATTACAGAGAAGGCGTAAACTCATTCCTCGAAAAGAGAAAACCCGTATTTAAAGGAAATTAATATTGACTAAAGTAAAAAGTAAAGCAGGTCCGCAATCAAAGCAAAGAGTATCATCAGCAATAATTGAAGAAAACAAATATGTTTCCTTTGGTTTACTCGGAGTACTTCTTGTATTAGTATTTTTCGCAGTATCATATCAAATATCAGGAGATGATGATATATTCTGGCATCTTGCAACGGGAAGGCATATTGTTGAAAATAAAGTAGTTCCTGATAAAGATATCTTCGGGCATATTACATCAGGCGCTGAGTGGATTCCGTTTGAATGGAGTTGGGATGTTCTGACATATGGTTTGTATAATGTTGGAGGTTATAACGCTATATTACTGTTCCGTTCACTGGCTTTCTGCTTTATTTTTTTCTTATACTATATGCTGCTGCGAAAATTCAAGGTGAATTCATTCCTTTCTATCACACTACTTTTTGTTCTTTTGGTCTCAATTATGGATAGATTCTCTGCCCGACCGCATATCCTAACGTATATTTTCTTTATGTTAACGCTTTATATCCTTCTTTGTTATAAGTACATAGATAAAGTAAAATACAGAAAATGGTTATACTTTTTACCCCTGATATTTTTACTTTGGGCTAACTCTCATATGGGTGTATTGGCAGGGGGATTGATACTGTTCGTTTACACTCTATCAGAAACTTTAATTTATCTAAAACCGGCATCATTTACTTCAAATGAAATTAAAGCATTAAGTAAGATTGAGCTTCGTAATTTATGGATAATTTCTATTGTATCAGCATTAATGCTGTTTGTTAATCCTCATGGAATAAGTACTTATTTGTACGCTTACAGCCATACAAAAATGAAAATGCTTGAAACGGTAAATGAATGGCAAAATCCGTTTTCTTCTAAAATAGATCTTGGGTTCATTATTACCTTATATAAAATATTTCTTTTTTCAGGGGTATTAGTGTTATACTATGCTTACAGGAAAAAAGACCTGTTATTTGCGTTAATGTTTGTTGCTTTTGCGGTATATTCAGCCCGCGCAATCCGCTTTACGGTTGATTACGAAATAATACTGGCATTCTTTATCATAGTAAGCGTTAACTATATTTTATTATCAATCAAGGATGTAAAATTCAGGAATATATTGAATGGGAATGTATTAAAAGGCGCAATAGGGATATTTATTATTTACGTATTAACTCAAATTCCCTCAAATGCAATTTATGAAAAGATAGAGTATTATAGAATATCAGGCTGGGGAATAAACAGTGATTTTATGCCTGTTCAGCTTTTTGATTTTATGAAAGAAAACAAAATATCAGGCACACCGTATAATCATTTTGGCACAGGTGGATATTTGGTTTGGAACTTCCCCGGGGAAAAGAATTTTATAGATAGCCGCAACCTGAATGATGAAATATTTAACGAGTATAATGGAATTATGATGATGCAACCGGGATTTGAGAAGAAGCTGGAAGACAGGGGAGTTGATTATGTTATTTATCTAGACCCTGACTTGATTAGAAGGCCAAATGAGCTTAAGAATATGGTAATAAATTATTTCAGTACAAATAAAAAATGGAAACTATTATTCTGGGACGATAAATCGATGCTCTTCGTAAAGGATATACCAAAATTCGAAGATGTTATCAGTAAATATGAATATAAAGTCATTAGACCTTACACTGCAATTTTCAATAAACCTGATTTCGAGAATAATGTAAAACTAAATCCGCAAGCGGCTAAAGATGAATTGAAAAGGAAAGCAGATACTGAACCGAAAGGTTATCTATTCCAGAATATAAATAAAGCAGCTTTGAAAGTATTGCAGGGGTTTTAATTTGCAGTTAAGCAGATTTTTCTTCTCTTGATGCCAGCCATTCTCTGGAAAACATTAGGATTATTGACATTGTGGGAAGCGCTATCAACATACCGATAAACCCGAAGAAATAAGAAAATACAAAAAGAGAAAGTATCAATATTACAGGGTGAAGTCCGATCCTGTCCCCAACTATCTTAGGAATAATAAATGATGTTTCAAGTAAGTTTTGAGCTAGATAAATCAATATTACTAAAGGAACCTGCAATCCAGGGTCCCCACTGAAAAGCGACACTATTATGGCTAGAGTTATTTCAACAAGAAGTCCAAAATAGGGGATAATATTTAAAACAATTCCAATTGAACCAAGGAATATTGCAAATTTAACGCCAAGTATAGAAAGGAATATATAAACTATAATTCCATGAATTACAGAAACAATTAATTGACCCCTTATAAAACTTCCAAGCAGATCATCTATTTTCTGATAGTATTCTGTTGCCTTAGCCCTGCTCTTTTTAGGGAAAATATCTTTGATAAGGTTTTTAAGATTATCAAAATCTTTCAGAATATAAAAGGTTAGAAATGGTATCAAAATCAAATTAACTACCTGAGTTAATACTACTGATAGACCTACAAACAATCCTGATAAACCGCTTAATAAAGTATTTAAAAGGTTTTCAAGCTTAGCAGGTAATTCCTGTGAAAGTTTAGTCTGAATATCATTTGTTGGTATTCCTAAAGTGTTTATTTTAGGGATTAATACCGCATTTATCCAGCTTTGCAGATCTCTTAATGCGCCTGGCAGAGATCTTATCAATTCAGAAAATTGAGCAGCAATTGGAGGCGCAAGAAGTAAAATTGCTAAAACACTGATAAGCAGGAAAGCAATAAGTATAATAGCGCTTGCTATGGTCCTGGTGATCTTACCGCGCGTCATTTTTTCGACAAGGGGATTAAGCGCGTATGATATGATTAATGCTGCTACAAAAGGAGCCAGCAGGTTAGAAATTGAATGCAGAAACCATAAAGCGAAAATAATAGATGAAAGGGATAGAATAATTTTTATTAATTTACTTTTTCTAAACGGGAAAAGTACGAAAATAATGACTCCAAATACTATGAATGGATTATGAAACAGCTCTGTGACAGTGAATAATACTCCAAATAATGCTAATGCTGTTACTGAAATAACAACTTCATGTATCTTATAAGTATTTTCGTTTGATTGGTTCAATTACTGCAATATAATATTAAATTATTTACCCGTATGTCCAAATCCGCCTGAACTTCTTGTTGTATCGGTAAGCTCAGTTGATAGCTCAATTTGCGCCTGTTCAACTTTACTGATTATCATTTGCGCTATCCTTTCGCCAAATTTTACTGTAAAAGGTTCTTTCCCGAAATTAGTCAATAGTATTTTTAATTCTCCCCGGTAATCAGCATCAATTGTTCCGGGTGAATTCAGTATTCCAATATTATGTTTTAGAGCAAGTCCGCTGCGTGGTCTTATCTGCGCTTCATACCCAACAGGTATTTCAAGTATCAAATTTGTAGGAATAAGCTCTGTTGTTTGCGGCTCTATAGTAATATCATTTACAGAAGATGACGTAATATCCATTCCTGAAGCATGCGCAGTAGCATAGGCAGGCAGGGGATTATCAAGAGTAACATCAATTTTTTTAATTTTTAATATCATTATACCATTAACTAAAATAGATAAGGCAGCTATTAATGGCTGCCTTATCTAAAAAAAATATTAATTATTATTTACTTGTTGCAATAGCCAGTACTATAATTAAAATATATACCAAACCAAATAAGATGGAAAGTACAACGTTTATAATACCAAGCCACATACCTATTTTTGCAAATGTTCTGCCGGCTTCAGATGATTCGCCTCTATCGATCTTGCTAAGCTCGCCTTTACCCATTATCCAGGCAACAATACCCAGAATAAAAGGACAAAATATATATGATAATATACCCGCAACTAATGCTATAATAGCATTTGTGCCTGCCGAGCCGCCTGAATTCATATTCATACCGCCAGATGATGGTGGAGGAGGGGGAGGTGTTGACATACTTGGCGGAGGCGGCGGTGGGGGTGCTCCAAAATCTGTTGGGTATTGCAAAAAATTTCTCATTTGTTTTCTCCTGTAATTTTATGAAACAATTAACATCCTGATTTACCGTAAAATAAAAAACCGATTTCTATTTATCTACAGAAATCGGCTGTCTTATTAAAATAATTTTATGCCTTTAAATAGTTGAATTTTTAACTTTTTCCTGTATTAATAAAGGTAATTGCGCTTTGATAGAGCTTTTTGCAATAAAACCATCAGCATTGAACTCATCAGCCAGTTCTTTATATACACTATCTTCATACAATGTTAAAATAATTACAGATTTTTCAGGCCAACGTTCTTTAATGGTTTTAGTCGCATCCAAACCGGATTGATTAGGCATACTAAGATCCATTAAGACCAGGTCAGGATCAAGCAGTTCAGTTTTATCAATTACATCAACACCATCAATAGCTTCGCCTACTACTTCAACACCGGGCATTGCCTGAATATATTGTGTTAAAAGCTGCCTGAAGTTATCATTATCGTCACAAAGCAGAATTTTTACCGTTTTATTATCCATATTTGTATTATAGTACTGCCAAGAATAAATTAACTGTTTCTTGCAGCCAGTTTTTGCTGCGTTGTTTGTATTACTTCCAGTAATTCCTTATGTATATCATCAGAATTTTTGCCAATGTATTTATCTACTCTGTAAACTTCTGCAAGTTTCCTGTAGGATTGACCTTCATTAATAGATATCATTACAACAGTAACATCCGGAAACTTATCCTTAATAGCGCTTAGAGCTTCTATACCTGATTTTTTAGGCATAATAATATCTAAGATTATCAGGTCAGGATATGTTGCTTCGGCTTTTTTAATAGCGTCTTCTCCATCAACAGCTTCGCCAACAAGCTCTACACCAGGAATTGAACGTACATATTGCGCTAAAGCGCTTAAAAAGTCCGGATTATTATCCGCTATTAAAACACGAACTATAGGTACTTGAGCATTCATTTTATTTGCCCTTTCTTTGTATTATTAGTCAACTTTAATTTAATGATATCAAACCTTTTTCTATTGCATATCTTACAAGACCTGCGGTATTTTTTATCGCAAGTTTATGCATAATGTTCTTTCTGTGTGTATCTACTGTATTATAACTTATATAAAGAATATTAGCAATCTCCTGGTTTGAATAACCTGATGCAATGAGCTTTAAAATTTCAATTTCACGCTTAGTTAATGGTACTTCTTTGTAAGCATCAGTTTTTTCTGTTTCTTTAGCTGTTCTGATGTAATTATCTATGATAAGTTTAGATATATCTTTGCTGAAAAAGTTATCACCATTGGCAACTGTTCTTACAGCGTCAAGAAGCTCTTCTTTATCAGTATTTTTCAGTATAAATCCTTTAGCGCCTGATCGGATTATCTGGTTGAGGTACTCCTGGTTATCATGCATAGTAAGTATCAGGATCCTTGCATCGGGATCTTTTTCCTTTATAACCCGGGTTGCTTCTATGCCATTCATTCCGGGCATAGAAATATCCATAATTACAAGGTCAGGTTTCAATGTAGAATACATCTTTACCGCGTCTTCACCATTTCCGGCTTCACCGGCTATAGTAATGTTATCCAGACTGGTAAGTATATTCTTTAAGCCGTCCCTTACAACTTCGTGGTCATCAACTATTAAAATTTTAGTGGTTTTCATTGACATCTTTTTTACTTATTTACTTAGTGATGGTTATTATTACTAAAGAATTCTAAATTAATTTCAAGCAAAAGCTCAGTCCCGTTACCCGGGCTGGATATTATTTCAACTTTTCCGCCTATAAGTTCAGCGCGTTCTTTCATATTCAGTAATCCGAATCCTCCGCCTGCTTTTTTTGACTTTATAACGTTATCGGTATCAAATCCTTTACCATTATCTTTAACTCTTACAAAAACCTGTGTATCTCTGCGGTACAGATCGAGAGAAACATCTGTTGCCTCAGCGTATTTGCTGATATTATTAAATGATTCCTGTATTATTCTGTATATTGCTATTTCAATTTTTGGATCAATTCTTTCGAGGGAAGGGGAGACCTGGAATTTTACTTTTACTCCGGTAATCTTTGAAAATTCCTGGCAAAGTATCCTTAGCGCGGGAATAAGACCAAAATCATCAAGTGTGGTGGGTCTAAGATCATGAGCAATTCTTCTTGCTTCGACAATAGCTTTGCTGATTATCGAATCAACCTGCTTCACTATATCGGTAGTCTTTTCTTTATTATTAACGTTAATAAAATCTATCATTCCAAAATTGAGTTTTGCGGCGCTTAATAATTGACCAAGACCGTCATGAAGTTCTCTTGAAATTCTTCTTCTCTCGTTTTCCTGCGCTTCAATTATTGATAGAGCTCTTATCCTTTGTTCTAATAGTTTTTGGTGGTCTTCTTCAGCTCTTTTTCTTTCGATAGAATACCTTATAGACCTTAAAAGGAGTTCACTTTCAACTTTATCTTTTACAAGATAGTCCTGCGCTCCCATTTTAACAGCGTTAATGGCAGTTGTTTCATCGTTCAAACCGGTTAGGATAATTATCGGTATATTTGGTGTAACATTAAATATTTGTTCAACACCATTTAAACCTTCACTATCAGGCAGTTTAAGATCCAGCAGAACTACATCTATGAACTCATTTTCCAGTATATCTATACCACTTTGCAGTCTGTCGGCAATTTGAAGAGTATGATCAATATTCTTCAGATCAGAGAGGTATTCTTTTATCAATCGGGCATCACCCGGATTATCCTCTATTAATAAGATCTTTATCAAATTATGCTTTATTTTTCCTTTTTAAATGAAACATGAAATGTTGAACCCTTTTCCAATTCAGAATCCAGCCAAATTTTACCATTATGCTTGTTTACTATTTTTTCACAGATAGCCAATCCTATTCCTGAACCGGGATACTCTGAATGATTATGAAGTTTCTGAAATATTCCGAATATTTTGCCGTGATAATCTTTATCTATGCCTAATCCGTTATCTGTGATAGAAAGAATCCAGTTCTTTTCATCTTCTGTTAAACATATCTTAATTACCGGCTTACTGTTATGATTGAATTTCAGTGAATTATCTATCAGGTTGTACAGTAGCTTTATTAAAAGATCCTTATCAGCTATCAAGATGATCTGCTTTTCAGCAGTAAACTCTATTGTTTGATGTGAATCTGGATATTTAGAGGAAACAAGCTTTTTAACCTTTGTGATAATTTCTTCGGAATTTATTTCGACCCTTTTAAAATCAGGTCTGCCTATTCGCGAATATGTTAAAAGATCATCCATCATTTGCTTCAGTCTGTTGGAACCATCAACAGCGTATTTTATGTAATCTTTTGCGTCATCGTCAAGTTTATCACCGTATCTTTTATTAAGTAGCTGCACATAACTTGTAATCATCCTCAGCGGTTCCTGCAGGTCATGTGAAATAATGTAAGTTAGTTCATCCAGATCCTGTTGCTTAATATCATGTTTGCTCAAATCCTGTTATAATATCCCCCGGTGTAACATTAAATTGCTCTTTATCTCTGTCTCTCTCTAGAGTATTGAGATTAAAAATATTCTGCTATTATATTCCAAATAGCAGAATATTTATTATTATATATTATTTGTATTTCAATTTAATACAGAGCTAATTTATTTCTTTTCTCTTTCGTCGAAGAAGTCACCAAGCTTGAATCTGAAGTTTACGAACGCTGAGATCAATCCGAATTTACCTGTATCAAGTTTTGATAGCCTAATGGACGGTCCTACTGCGAATGAGTTTAATGCAAAACCTTCAGCTATGTTTGATACCATAATTTCAACTAAAAGCTGGAAGTTCCTGATCTTTTTCAATGTTGCGTTTATTCTGAAATCAAATACAGAACCAACGAGTCTCGACTCACGAGTGAATAGACCTATGTTCATTTCATTCATATAGTAAGCTGCATATACCTGAGTTCTTGTTGAACCGAACATCCTGAACGGATAGCGGAATTCTGCAATTAGATTTGAACCGGTTACTAAATTGTTTGGCATAACTGTGCCATCTAATTTGTTAGTGAAAGTATAAAGAGGCGGACCACCACCTGGTATAACACCGGTTTCTTTGATCTCGCTGTAAACACCAACTTCAAGGAAGTTACCTAAAGGAATAGTGTAAGTAAGCTTTATTCCTCTGGGAGGCATAAATATTGCATTATACTGTTTCCATGGTTTGTTTTCAACGCTATCTGATCCAAGATCATGAGTATTCAATTCTTTTATCCTGGTAACATATGATATGTTTACACCAAGCATATTGAAACCCATTCCAACTTCATCACTTTCAAATGGTCCGGCATATTTGCTTCCGAGACCAAATGTAAAACCAATTGATCTTTTTATTGGAATTCCAAGAGGCTCCCATCCGAATACAGTGAAGTATGGATTGATATATGCTGTTGTATTCCTGATTACTCTTTCCCTTTTTGGAGGAGCGACAAACTCTTTAATTTTGATCTGTCTGATAACATCTAAGAATACTGATGCATAATCCAGCTTCTTTTGGTTCAGGTTTTCTTTATTAGTGTTTGACCAGTTTATCAAACCATCCTGAACCCTTTTTGAAAGCTGTGACCAACCATATCTTGTTGCTCCCGGATCAGATTCATCTCCAAGTACAACAAACTGGTTGTTAGGATTTGCATCCTGAATATTTATAACAAGAGTAAAACTTTCCAATTTAGGGTCAATAGCCATATCATCCTGGGCAATGATAAAAATACTATCATCTTCCGCGCGTGCAAGGATCTTGAAATACTTCCAGGTCCTTGGGTTCTGTGGATCTTCCTGCTGTGCAAAAGAATCCCTTGTTTGTATTGTAAGCGAACAAAGTACAATTGCCAACAATAGCAAGATACTGAAATTAGCTCTGTTTTTCATTTTTGTGGTGATTTGATTTATAATATTTATTTCTTTACTTTTCATTTTTCTACCATTCACCGAATATGAAGCTGTTTTGTCCGGTGATCTTGTGTCCTGCAATGTTATCTGATACTGATACTGTAAAGCCGACTGAGTAAGGTGAATCTTTACCGTCTGTAAAGTTATCAAATGCTGATCTTGAACCAAA
>JANPBV010000432.1:0-4659 GCA_031430615.1 Ignavibacteria bacterium
TTATGCTTGTGTCAGGTCCTCAGACCTGACGCGTCATTCAACGAATGACTATTCTTTCATATTCCAATCAATTGAAACATAAATCATAGTATGGTCTTCCAAATAGTAATTTCTGGCACTGGAATATTTCCAATCAATCATTTCCTTAACTAACCCTGCTTTAACCGGGTTATAATGGATATAATTCAACTTCGTTTCTAAAACATGCGTACTATCCACCGGTATTGAATCAAACCTATCCATCCACAACTTGAAGTTACCTGAACCGCTTAAATTCCGTAGTTTATCTATAATCATTGATTTCCCATCATCTATTAATTTTTCTTTAATTTTTGAAGAAGTGTATTTCTTGAAATCCCTCATGAAATCTGAAACACTCCTTCCCTCCGGAATAAAAATTAATAAATGTATGTGGTTTGGCATCATGACGTATCCTAATAGTGTAATATTGTACTTATTTACATAAAACCTAAGATTATCAATTAGAATATTATAATATTCATCTTTTTTTGAAAAGAGCTTTAGAAAATTTATTACTGTAGTTGTAATAAAATAGGTTGCGCCAATATTCTCAAACTGTTTTCTGCCTCTTCTTACCATATAATAATATTATTTTTGCAGACTATGTCTGCATGTCAGGTCTGAGGACCTGACATAAGCAATTTTTTATAGTGTCAGGTCTGAGGACCTGACACAAGCAGAAGAATTATCGGGTTAACCGCTTAAGTCAGGTTCAAATAACCCAACTTGCAGAATTTTGGCAACAGCTTGTGTGAAGAGTTTTGTTGTTGGTGACGCTTCGCTAAACACCAACAACGGGGGGAAATTATAGTGTCAGGTATTCACCTGACACGTGTCGGCTACATACCCGACACCACATACTTAAACAGTATAAACTCTATCCTTACTCAACCACAACAAAATCCTTCAACTTCTCAAATTTCTTTTCGCCAATACCTTTTACTTTCATAATGTCTTCGGGTTTCTTAAAAAATCCGTTTTGCTCCCTGTACTCAATTATTCTCTCAGCCATCACTTCACCAATCCCCGGCAGCGCTGCAAGATCAGCCAATAGCGCAGTATTAATATTTATCTTTGTGCCCGGCTTTATTATTTTTTGCTCTGATGCATTTTTTTCATAAACTATCCCAAGGCTATCTGCTAATGCGGATATTTCATTTGCGCGTATCTTCTGACTGCTATCGGGCGCTGTGGATTTAAGCTCATCAAAAGAGCTCTTTAATTTGCTCTCAAAATTCTTATCAATTTCGCTGTAATCATAGTCATTGGGTTTCTTCCAGCCGGAATATTTTATAATTAATCCTGCTGAAAAAGTAATAAGCAAAAAGCCAATTACGATAAGCTCCTTATATGTTAACCCTGTTTTCCCAAGAAGTTTCCTCATAAAGGTTTAATATAAGCTATCAGGAAAAAGTATTTTTTACTTTACTGAAAAAACCCTTTGATTTTGCCTCTGCGGATTTACCCTTTGGTTTTAAATTGTCAGAAGCTGCCAGTTCTTTGAATAAATCTTTTTCTTTTGAATTCAGTTTACCCGGTATAAATATGTTTACCTGTACAAGCTGGTCGCCTTTGCCGGAGTGATTCAGGTGTTTTATGCCTTTATCTCTCAGGCGCAATATCTTACCCGGCTGCGTTCCGGCATCAATTTTCAGCATTACTGTTCCGCCAAGAACCGGTATTTCAGTTTCAGTTCCCAATACCGCATCAGTTACGCTTATTGTCAGGTCAAACAAAATATCATCCTGCTCACGGATAAAATATTTATGCTCTATTTCATCTATTAATATGATTAAGTCACCCGAACCGCCGCCTCTTACGCCCGCATCACCTTCTCCCCTTAAAGGAATATAATTACCTGTCGATACACCGGCAGGTACGTTTACCTTTATTGTTGCGTCATTTTTTTCTCTTCCTTCACCGTGGCAGTGATGGCATTTTTCTTTTATAACTCTGCCTTCACCATTGCAGGTTGGGCATACCTGTATATTTACAAACTGCCCGAACATTGAGCGTGATATATGTCTTACCTCACCGCTGCCCTGGCAGGTTGCGCACTCTGCAGTTCCGGTTGATTCCTTTGCGCCTGTACCGTGACAATGAGTACATTTTTCAAATCTTTTTACTTTAAGTATTTTTTCAACTCCGGTTGAAATTTCCTCGAGTGTAAGCCGTAAATTAACTTTATGATCGTTCCCCTGGATACCGGGCTGTTTGTGTCTGCCGCTGTGCCTTTTAGAGCCGCCTGAGCCGAAGATCTCGTCAAAAATACTGCCACCGCCAAATATATCACTGAAATGTGTGAATATATCGTTAACATTCCCAAAGCCCTGGTCAAAACCTCCGCCTCTCATACCGGCATGTCCAAACTGGTCATACCTTGCCTTCTTGTTAGGGTCGCTTAATACCTCATAAGCTTCTGCGGCTTCTTTAAATTTCTCTTCAGCGTCAGCGTCATCAGGGTTCCTGTCAGGGTGATATTTCATCGCCATCTTTCGGTACGCTGTTTTTATATCCACTTCGGCAGATGTTCTCTGCACACCCAATATTTCGTAATAATCTCTTTTGGTTGACATATTTATTCCGGTTTAGAAGACACAACTACTTTTGCGTGTCTTAACACTTTATCTTTTAAAAAATAACCCTTTTCAACAGTATTTAAAATTGTTTCGGGCTCCTTTTCCTCATCAGGCTGCTGCATTATTGCCTCATGAAATTTCACATCAAATTTCTTTCCGTCAGAATCCATTTCCTTTAATCCCTGTTTTTTAAGCGCTGTTTTAAACTTATCATAAACAAGATCAATTCCTTTTTTTAATGCTTCGTTATCATGGCTTTTTTCAAATGATACCATTGTTCTGTTAAAGTCATCAACTACAGGCAGTAACTCTGTGATAAGTCTTTCACCGGCATATGCAAAAAAATCTGACCTTTCGGCATCTGTTCTTCTTTTATAATTTTCAAATTCCGCCGCTGTTCTTAAATACTGGTCCTTAAGCTGCGTAATTTGCTGTTCAAGCTCTATTACTTTGCTTTCTTCAGCTTTAGGAGTATCTGTGTTTTCTTTCTGTTCTGTATCTTCGGGATCATTTATTTTTATTTCTATTTCTTTTTCTTCCCTGTTTGTTTTTTCGCGCTTATCTTTTTTATTCTTTATCATATTTACTTATTTTCAGAATATTGAAAATCAATATTTCCTTTCCCTATGTTCTTTCAGTGATTATTTTAGAGGTAAAATCCAGCATTGAAACCATCTTTGAGTAATTCATCCTTTTGGGTCCTATTAAAGCTATTCTTCCTTTTACATCTCCAATGTTATATTCAGATGAAATTATACTGTAATTCTTAAGTTTTTCATCTTTGCTTTCTGAGCCTATTGAAATTGAAATTCCGTTTTCATCAACGGGCATATTATTGAGTACGTGAACAACAATATTCTTTTCATCGGTAAGCTCAATTATATTACGGTAATTTTGCGTATCACCAAACTCAGGCTGTTGAAGTATTTCCGTGGTTCCCCCAAAATAGAGTGTCATTCCTTCTTTTTCATCCTGGAATATCTTATCTATGGAATCTATAAATACTTTTATGATATCCTGTGAGTCACTTTGAATATCTCTTATTCTATCAAGGAAAGTATTTCGTATTTCAGTTAAGCTAAGCCCCGAAAGTTTTTCATTCAGTATACCTGTTACCCTTTCTATCTTATCTCTAGAAATTCCGGATTCAATATCAAAGAGCAGTGTCCTGACCAGACCTGATTGAATTGAAACCACAACCAGTAATTTTGTTGATGATAGATTTATCAGTTCTATTTTTTCAAATATCCCCTGTGAAAGATATGGTTCGGAAACAATACTTATTTCTTTTGAAAGCCGCCCGAGTATCTTTGAAACTTCTTTATAAATTTCATCTTTCCCCTGTTCAACATCATTAATCTGTGATTTTAAAAGGTCTTTTTCGTTTTGAACGAGTGGGTCACTTTCCATAAGTTCATTCACAAAATACCTGTAACCTTTATCAGTAGGTACTCTGCCTGATGAGGTATGATTATGCGTTAAATAATTAAGATCCTCAAGGTCACTCATAACGTTTCTAATAGTAGCCGGTGAGAGTTTGATATCAGGTGATTTAGAAATATATCTTGAACCTATAGGATTAGCAGTATGTATAAATTCCTCTATTATACACCTTAAAATTACTTTTTCTCTGTATGAAAGTTCTTCTGTCATTTTAGCACTACTATAGATTAATTGCTAACAATCAAATACAGTTCCTTTTTTACAATATTACGCAAAAATTGATAATTCTTCAATATAATTAGAATTTCAGACAAATGAATCTAAGTACACGACATTTTTTTATGACCACAGAGATTTTTAACTAATAATTGACCCCGAGTACTCGGGGTCATACATTTATAATTAACATGAGGATATCTTACGACACCATAGGTGTCGCACATTGTAATGCTAATGGGTATCCTTCTTTTGGGATAGGAATATATTTATGTACGATGCCTATGGCATCGGTTAATATTCGATTAATTTATCTATAAATATGGAATCCCTACGGGATTCTTGTCCCAAAGTGATGGATACCCATTAAATCTAAACCAAATGCAAAAAAATGTCGTGT
>JANPBV010000433.1:0-4535 GCA_031430615.1 Ignavibacteria bacterium
GGCTCTTTGGTCATGTGCCGGATATACTTACTATTATAGGTATTGTGATAGTTAGTATAGGCGGAATAATTGCAATTTTGAAACATGAAGAAGATAAAAAAGAGTTAAAACATAGCTGGCATTAGTTTTATCCTGAATGTTGTTTGGCAGCAAGTTTTTCTCTGTATATTTCCGCAAATGGTCTGCCTTTGATTTTGCCTTCAAGGTATTCTATAAATTCAAATTTTTCCAATGCTACTTTTTCAAAAGGATCTTTCATCAGGATTCGGAACTCTTCATAAATGTTTCTGAATTCTTTTATTAACTCCGAGCCAAGATTTATGTCCGGCAATTTCCTCATGAATTTCATCAGCTGTTTTTCAAATTCAAAATGCTTATTTTTCTTGTACAGGATCCGGTAGATCTTCCTGATATAACTTTCGGCCAAATCAAGGTTTTTCAGCTCAAAATGAAGTATTAGCGCAAGGATCAATGAATAGAAGTATCTTTCGCCAGATTGGCTTGAAGCGGTGTTGTTCAGCACCTTATTTATCCAGTAAAGTGACTTTTCATACATCTCTTCTCCAAAGTAAGCAACTGAAATGTTGTAATAAAAACTTATTCTGCTTAACATGTGAATATTTTCCTCAAATGCCAGAAATTCATCCTCAAAATTATCCAGAACCTTTACGGCTTTATCAAACTCACCGTTATTGTTGTAGAAATTGATTTCAAGGCCGTATGATTCGATAAGGACCGTTTTCATTTCTACTGTTAATTTCAGACCGAACTTAATGTGGATATTTCTTAACTTATCCAGATGGGTCAGAAACGCTTCACATTTCTTCGCCCGTAGTGTGCAGATCAGAAACCTGAGATAAATGCGGTAAATGTTCAATGAATAGATCCGTACCTTTGTACTATTAGCAAAGATATAATCAATGAGCCTTGTGCCGTATTCATATTCTTTTTCGGGTAAATTAACAGCATGGCAATAATTCATATGTATCCTGAAGTAGTTGAGCCTTGACTCAAATGTTAATGCATTACTTTCACTTTGCAGAAGCGGGTTACCGAAGAAATCAGCCATAAACTCTTCGCTTTCTTTGTTTCTCACCGTTGGATTTTCAAGAAGGTAAGAATGCAATTTCTTGAACAGATAATTGAACATTGCAGAGTTCTTAATTCTTTCGGCAGCAAAGATCGTATCACAATATATTTTTTCTTCCAGAATTTTGACTTCATCCGGTGGAGATATATTTGAGATCTTTTTTTCAAGTCCCGCAGCCCTTATTAATTCCATATAAAAATCACTTTCGGCTGCTTCAGCCTGTGCTTTCTTCAGATATTTCTTTGCAGGTTTGTATAATCCTTTTCTTATAAGAATATCCGTTTTTCTAAGATACGCGCGTGTTTTATACTCAGCATCATTGCGCTGGTTAAGTTCATACAGGCTCTCAAGGATCAAATCATATAAATAGTTCTTAGTTGCCGCAAAATGTTCGGCGGATTTCTTTGAGGCAAGTTTCTTTTTTGTTGCCGCTTCATCATACGCAACTTTTTGAGACGCCTGTTTTTCAATAGCATCAAACAGTAAACAATATGCAGTTCTTGCTTTATCAGCAGGAAAGACATTTCTTCTCAGGTAAGTTTTTTCGGCCGGAGTTAAAGAATTTATTAGTATGTATATTGAATTATTGCTTTTCACTTAAACCTAATAATTTTAATCTGCTAAATTAATAATTAATCTTGATTTAATCAAGATAATAAGGTTATTTTAAGACAGATAAACCTGAAAGCACTAACAATGTTGTTTGAATTCTAATTGAAAATAAAGCAACTTTGACTTGCAGTCAACAAATCATTACGGGTGTTTGCATGTTTAAGAACCCCTCTTTTGATTAGCCCCTTAAGGGGGATTACTAAAGGGGCAATTATAAAATTAAGGGGCCAAAAATGTTTAAAATTTTGCTGTTTTTCTTTGTAATTCTTATTTCGGTACAGCATGCATACTCTCAGGCGGGTGTCAAATGGATAAAGCAATTTGTGTCCAGTACAAATGAATATTCCGTCAGCGATGTTACGACAGATAACTCAGGGAGTGTCTATATAACGGGTTCGATGACAATAGACGCTTTCAATACGGATGTTTTTACTGCCAAATATGATTCCTTAGGCAATATGATTTGGTCCAAAACTTATAATCATTCAGCAAACGGGCAGGATGGCGGAGTAAAGATACTTGCTGATAATAACGGGAATGTATTTGTTGCATGTTACCTTGTAAGCACGGCAAGGCAGGAAGACTGGGGCTTGATAAAATATAATGTAACAGGAGCTGAGCAATGGGTGACTGTATCCAGCTCTAATGTTAACTACCCCTCAAGCCCAAGCCATGACTATTTATTTGACGCAGAATTTGATAACCAGGGCAATGTCGTACTCGGAGGAGAGTTTTCCACAGAAAACACTGTTTCCGGTTATCCGAATTTTGCTGTTGTAAAATATAATCCGGTAAGCGGTGCTGAGATCTGGAGAAATTCAGATTCTGTAGATGGTGGATATGACGGTATACGCTCCATTGCTATTGATAACTCGGGTAATATTTATGGCTGCGGTCACGAGTTACATGGATCTGTAAACGGCGAACAAATGGTCATAAGAAAATATAGTCCTTCGGGAAGTGTAGCATGGACAAAACTATACAATCCTTCAGGTGATATCGGAAGCGCAACTCATGATTTCGGCATTGATGTCGAGGTTGACGCCGCTGGAAATATTTATGGTTTGGGAGTTTGTGCAGGTGGAGGAATCGGAAATGAAAGAAATGTTTATGTAATTAAGCTGTCACCTTCCGGCAGCACAATTTGGGATTATACTTACGGTCAGATGGGCGTGGAGGAAAATGCGGTTGACGGCTGGGCAGCAAGTAACGGTAATTATTACTTTACTTTGAATACTGTAATCTCGGCTTCAGATTCAAAAATTAATACAGTGAAACTTAATTCAAACGGTACGCTTGCATGGAACAATGAGCTAAATGAAACTACGATGCAGGAATATCCTACTGAAATTGTTGGTGAGAATAACCCCGAAAATGTAGTAGTATCCGGCGCAGGGTTAAAGCAACCGAGTACAAATTGGCGCAGCCTTCTGCTGCTTAGGTATAACTCATCGGGAGCGCTACAATGGAGGAAGAAAATGAATTTTTCAGACGGCAACGGGGGCGCTACTCTTAGCGGACTTGCTATAGGCTCAAACCATAACGTATACAGCGCCGGGCAAGAAGGGACCTCGCATTATGTCAATGCATATACTTTAAGAGTTATGGACGCGACAGTAAGTCAGTCAGCTAACGTAAACAGCCCGGGGCTTATCAGCCTGCCAAATACGGCATTAGAAATTAATGTTGAAACCCATACAGGCTCAGGCTTATTAACCGGAAGCTGGATGAATAATGTTGCAGGCAATGTTTCTTTCCAGAATACAGCGGCTAACTTTATTAGCCCATACAGATGGATTATCGCGCTAGCACCTACTCTGCAGATACTAACAGCGACTATATATATGGTCTTAAGTCAGATACCTGGCGGAAGTTTAATTAATAATCCCTTAACTGTTTCAATTTACAAACGGGTGCAGGATGGGTTAGGTGCTTTTGTAAAGCTGCTGACTACTTATGCGAACGGAAGGCTTTTTGCGCCGGTTAACGGCTTCAGTGAATTCATTCTTGGCTCTATGACCGACCCGATACTTGTTCAGGAGGAAGGGACAGAAGTGCCTGAATCATTTGTTCTGCACCAAAATTATCCCAACCCGTTTAATCCCGCAACAAACATTGGCTTTTCAGTTCCAAAGAGTTCTTTCATCAAATTGATAGTGTATGATAATCTCGGTCAGGAAGTGCGCACACTTGTTAATGAGCAGTTAAATGCGGGGAATTATTATTTCCAGTTCAGCGGTGATGGCCTTGCAAGCGGTATATATTATTACAAACTGGTTACTGAAAATACCAGTATCATGAAAAAAATGGTATTAGTAAAATAGACAAATTGCATAACCAATTTAAAGCCCGTCAAAAACTGGCTTTTTTATTTTATTTTATTGTATCGTCCTGAAATCAGTTGACACAATCAGAAGCAAACAAATGGAAGAACAGAGATTAACGACAGAATAAAAAAAAGTAATAAGTTAGTTATACTCATAACCTAAAGCAAGTATTAATAATAACTTTAAGGCAATTTATTCCCCCTTTATATATGGTAAGATACAATATCTCCCTACCTTGCATACTTCCTAAAAAACCCCTATATTTGTATGATAATTAATGTTTATGAATGGTAATGGCGCTCGAAAAGCGTCTTTTTTATTCTATAGGGGTCAACTTATAGAGTTAAAGTGTTAATTATTGAAGGAAAATCATGTTCTTATTATTGCTGCCATGATGAGATCCTTCCCCAATCCCGCGATGCGGGTTTTCGTTCAGGATTTATAAAATTAATATAATATATATGAGGCTTAGCAAATGAAATCGGAGATAGTTGATTCCTTTTCAC
>JANPBV010000434.1:0-1734 GCA_031430615.1 Ignavibacteria bacterium
TTAAACTATTTCAGTTATCTTTTATTCTTAAAGATAATTTTTGTTTACAATATAAGTTAAGACTTTTGTAGTCTTAAAAAATAAATGCTGCAAATAAAAATTTACATTTGATCACTCAGGCAATATTAATATTAATACTCATCTTAGTTAATGCATTATTTGTAGTAACTGAATATGCTATTATACGTGTCCGTTCAGCAGAACTGGATACCCTTGCCAACAAGGGTAATATCAGGGCAATCAGGGCAAAAGGCGTTATTAATTCGCTCGATAAATATATCTCAGCAACACAGCTTGGGATTACTTTTGTTAACCTGATGCTTGGCTGGGTTGGAGAAGATATCTTCATTAAATTACTGCAGCCAATGTTTATTGCTCTCGGTATTTCAGGCGAATTCAGCGAGACGCTGGCTGTATTTTTAGGATTATTAATAATAACTTATTTCACAATTACACTTGGCGAGCTTGCTCCTAAAGCATTTGCAATAAGGAAGTATTTGGGAGCAGTTCTATGGCTTTCTTACCCCTTAACTATCTTTTACAAAGTTTTTAAACCTTTTATCTGGTTACTTAATATTTCGGCAAAGTTTATTATAAGTCTTTTAAACTTAAATCCTCTTGATGATGATAAAAGCATACCGAGTGAAGAAGAAATAAGGCAGGTAATAAGAGAAGGCAGGAAATCTGGGGTCATAGATAAGACAGAACACCAGCTAATTGAAAAGATATTTGATTTTAATGATAAGCTTGCAAAGGAAATCATGATCCATCGCGGTGAAATGATAGTATTAAATATCAATGATACACGTGATAAAATTTACCGTGTTGTTACTGAAGAAGGATATTCAAGGATCCCCGTTTACAAAGATACTGTTGATAATATAGTTGGTATTGTTTACGCCAAAGATCTTATCGCAGCTTCTGAACACAGAGAGTTAATAACACTTCATGATATTATCAGACCTGCATATTTTATTTCAGGTACAAAAAATATCGGCTTATTGATGAGGGAATTTCAGAAACAAAAAGTACACATGGGCATAGTTGTAAATGAATACGGCGGGGTAGAGGGACTGATTACAATGGAAGATATTATAGAAGAAATTACCGGCGAAATAATGGATGAGTATGATACTGAGTCACCTGATATACTCAAAGGTAAAAATCAGGAGTATCTTGTTAATCCGGCAATACAGGTAAAAGAATTCAATGAAAAGTTTAAGGCTAAAATCCCAATTTCCACGCAATATAATACGCTAGGCGGATTCCTTTTTAATGTTACAGGACATATACCTGAGCAATACGAAAGAATTGATTATTCAGGGTTTACTTTCATTATCACAAACAAGCAAAGGAATACCATCAAGCAGGTTAAAGTTATAAAACAATAAATGATAATGCATTTAATGCACTAACATTCCTCACAAAGAAGTCCTTCGGAAAAACTGGAGTGTGGAAATAAGCAAAACAAGGGGTAGCTACCCCTTGTTCTGAAAAATCTACCTCACCTTTACAGGCAGCTCGCTTCCAATGAAAAACTGACCGTTTATACTCTGAATATCAACAGGCATTTTATCGCCGAAAATTGTTCTGCCGTTAACGGATTGTATATCAACCTTCAGGTTTTTGCTTGAACTGCCATCAATTTTCTGCAGGTCAACCGGTAAATACCCGCCTGATATTGATGAGCCGTTTATCCTCATTACCGCAAACATATATTTTGGACCTAAAGAT
>JANPBV010000435.1:0-1658 GCA_031430615.1 Ignavibacteria bacterium
GGAAATATTTAGCATAAACGAATACAAAAAAGCGGGAAGTTATGAAGTTATGTTTGATGGGGCTAATTTTGCATCGGGTATGTATTTCTATCAGGTAACGGCTGGGGAATTTACGGATACGAAGAAGATGGTTTTATTGAAGTAAAACCCATCTATTTTTTCTTTAATTAGTGTAACTGATTTTTAAAGCCTTTCTGTTCTGTACGAACAGAAGGGCTTTTTATTTTTACTTTGTCATTCCTTTATTTATTGAATAAAACCCAATTTTTGAGTAAGTTTGTTAATATATATGTACCCAAATATTAAAATAACTTGGCTTTAAACTATTAAATTGAAAGACGTACTCGAAAATACTCTGTTACAAACTTCGTCAGATATACGGAGCAACACTCCTATAGACTTTAATATAGTTAAACAGAAGATCGAAGAATCAAAATTATCATGTGTTGGTAAAGCATCAATCAGAGAAGTAAGATCACTTATAAACGAAATTGAAAAAGCAAGCGGTAAGAAATTCATCAGGATGGAAATGGGTGTCCCCGGACTTCCTGCTTCAGCAATAGGTATTAATGCTGAAATTGAAGCATTAAAAAAAGGGGTAGCTAATGCCTACCCTGAAATAGAAGGTATTCCTGAACTTAAAAGAGAGATTTCAAGATTTATAAAATTATTTTTAGATGTTGATGTACTGGATAAGTCTTGTATTCCCTGTACCGGTTCAACAAGCGGTAGCTTTATTACTTTTTTAACACTTGCAAGAGCAGATAAAAGTAAAGATACTGTGTTATTTTTAGACCCTGGATTTCCGGTGCACAAAATGCAGGTTAAGGTATTAGGGATTAATCAGGCTAATATTGATGTTTACAAATTCCGCGGAAGCAAACTTGCGGTAATATTAGAAGAAAAACTAAAAGCAGGTAATATATCCTGCCTTCTGTATTCAAATCCTAACAACCCATCATGGATATGCTTCACCGATAATGAGTTAAAAATAATTGGTGAATTATGCGCAAAGTATGATGTTATCCCGATAGAAGACCTTGCCTATTTTAACATGGATTTCCGCAAGGATTATTCCAAACCGGGTGTGGAGCCGCACCAGCCATCAGTAGCAAAGTACTGCAAGGATTATATTATTCTTGTTTCAGGCTCAAAGATATTTTCTTATGCAGGGCAGAGAATTGGATGCATAATAATTTCGGATAATTTATTTAAACGTGAATACCCTGATTTGCTTAGGTTTTTCAGCAGCGCTAGTTTTGGTCACACAATGATATACGGTACGGCTTATGCGGTCAGCGCCGGAGTAACACACTCAACCCAATACGCATTAGCCGCTTTGATTAAAGCTGTTAATGACGGCGACCATGATTTTGTAAAGGAAGTAAAAGTATATGGTGAGCGCGCAAAGATAATGAAAAAGATATTTCTTGAAAACGGCTTTAGAATAGTTTATGACCATGATGATGGCGAACCAATAGCAGATGGATTTTATTTTACTGTGGCTTATGACGGTTACTCAGGTGAGGATTTGGTAGAGCAATTGTTATATTATGGCATCAGCTCTATATCGCTTTCTAACACAGGCAGCTTAAGGAAAGAGGGGATCAGGGCATGTGTATCACTTGTGCATGATTCACAGTTACCTGAGCTTGAAG
>JANPBV010000436.1:0-1984 GCA_031430615.1 Ignavibacteria bacterium
ATCGTCACTTTCATCAGGCGCATATTTCTACAGAATTGAAGCAGGTGAATTTACAGCTACAAAGAAGATGTTGATAATTAAATAGCGATAGCTATTTAATTAGAAATCCCGTTTGCGGAACTGTTGATTAAGTAATGCTAATTACTTTACTTGCCTGCCTGACAGAGAGCATTAGCGATGGCAGGAAATCCCGTCCTGACTTGTTTTTAAGTTTGCGTGACTGCTAATTACTTAATAATAGACCCGTTTTATCGGGATTGATGATAAAGTAAGCTTTGCTCTATACCTGACAGGTTTTAGAGACCTGACAGGTATTGAATATAGTTATGAAAATTACAGAATTTTGTAATATAAATTATCATATTTTCAGTTCTTTTTTCTAAAATGTGGTTTTTTTAAAACAAGAATATTTTCCTATAAAGGAGAAATGCTTATAATGAAAACTTACAAATTATTTTCAGGATTATTTCTTATTATTGCTTTAACAGCAGTAACAAACGCTCAGGATAATTCTTCCTCAATTTCTCCATTATATGATGGTCCGAATTGGGGAACAATTACTGATACCGGTATCACATGTTCAGGTGGTCCGCTTGTAAGCATCATCAGAGATGACGGTTCTTATGAAAACGGTTATCGCTCAGTTTCAACAGGTGACTCCACAACAATGGTACAGAAAATGGTAATGCCATCATTACCATTCAATTTAGTTTCAATGTGTGTTGTTTGGACATCTTTATCACAAGGTAGTAACATTACATTTGACCTCATATTCTACGATACAACAGGCGCTGGCGGAACTGCACCGGGAAATGTTGTTTATCGTGTTAATAGTGTAGTTGCTAATAGTATTGCATTATTCCCAGGACACTCAAGATACAGTTATCCAATCAACTATGTTACAACACAAAGAGCTTATTTTGTAGGTGTAAGATGGAATAACAATCCAATTTTACCATTCTTCCTTTCAGCAGATGAGAACGGTCCTGTTAGCTCAATGGGACCCGGTTACCAGAGAGTTACAACAACATACCCGCCAACATGGCAGAATATTTCTACTCCATTTCCAGCATGGAAAAGCTGGGGTGTAAGACTTGAAGGAACTGCACCACCACCTCCACCATTTGGACAACAGTTAACTCTTTGCAGAAGCGGAATTAATGTTCCAATTCTTGATATTGCTACAGCTAGAGATTCTATGCAAGTAGTATTAGGTTCTCCCTGTGTTATAACAGATGTAAATGTAAGAATTGATACAGTTGTACATACATGGGATGGAGATTTGACCTTCATTTTAAGTAAAGGATCAACCAGTGTTGTGATTATCAATCAGGTTGGTGGTTCTGGTGATAACTTCATTGGAACAATTCTTAATGATTCCGCTACAACACCAATTGCTTCAGGAACAGCTCCTTTCACAGGATCATATAGACCATCAAATCCATTGACTCCATTTTATGGACCTTTTGTTTCAGGTTTCTGGGTACTTTCTATTTCTGATGGTTTTGCAGGTGATACAGGTTTCTTAAGAAGATGGTGCTTAGTTTTTACTTATACAACAACAGACTGCACAGGTATTCAGCAGACAGTTGAAATACCAAACTATTACAGTTTAAGCCAAAACTATCCAAATCCGTTTAACCCTGTAACATCAATTAAATTTACATTGCCGCAGTCGGAAAATGTGAAGTTAGTTGTTTTTGATATATTGGGCAGAGAAGTAAAAACATTGGTTAATGAATTCAGACATCAGGGTGTTTATGAAGTTAGCTTTGATGCATCATCACTTTCATCAGGCGCATATTTCTACAGGCTTGATGCAGGTGAATTTACAGCTACAAAGAAGATGTTTCTAATTAAATAGCGATAGCTATTTAATTAGAAATCCCGTTTGCGGGACTGTTAGTCAAGTAATGCTAATTACTTAAAGGGAATCTCTAAATGCTAATAATAGAACACTGAAGACAACTTTCAAAAAGCGAAA
>JANPBV010000437.1:0-4367 GCA_031430615.1 Ignavibacteria bacterium
AAAGCCCTTTGTTTTTCAAACCAGTCATCTGCAGGCGCGCCCGGGATCTTACCTTTTGTTCCAAAAGCTATATCATAATTTTCTCCGGTAATATTAACTATTAATATTACCAGTGAAAAAATTATTAAAACCGAAGCAGATAATTTAAACTTTGTCATTTTTTTGTTTAATTTACTGCAATATTAATAAATTACTTTAGCTATTTTATCAACCTTAGAAACAAGGCGGTTAAATAACTACGTTATTTAACCAGAATCATTTTTCGTGTATCTGTAAAGTTACCGGCAGTAATCCTATAGAAATATATACCACTGGAATAGTTTGCTGCATTCCAGCTGGCTGAATACTTTCCGGCAGTAAGCTCCTGGTTCACAAGTAATTCAACCTGGTTTCCAAGAATATCATATACTACAACCTGAACTTTTTTATCACCGCTTAAATTAGGGATATCAAAGTTAATTTTTGTTACCGGGTTAAATGGATTTGGATAATTGTTATACAATGCAAACTTTTGCGGAATTTCAGTAGAGATAACCTGAATTCCTATCGGAGAACGAACCAGTGTTATAATAAATGAGTTTGATGATTGTAATGAGTCAATTCCATTATAAGCCCAACCTCTCCATGTGCATCTTACTGAATCGCCTGTAACACCCATTTGAACTGCAACTGAATCAAGCAGGCTTTTGCGAATGCTGGCTGTTGAATCAACACCATTGGAATTACTTGTAAATATATAATCTGTAGAGCTGCCAATCTTTCTTAATTTGATTTTATAATTCACAGTATTACTTTGTGAACTTTTCATCCAGTTAAATAGTGTCCTTGAAGTATCTGAGGCAGATACTGTAATTCTTGTAAATGTAGGAGGATTTATAATATTAAACAAAGCCATAGACGCTCCACGTACCCGGATATATGATGTTTTAGTTAATGAATCTGAACCAAAACCATTAGTTACCCTTAATTTGACCGTATAATATCCCGGGTTTGAATAAGTCACTGTTGGATTTTGTAATGTAGATGAAGAAGGAGATCCTCCGGTAAATGTCCATTGCCATCCGGTCGGTATTCCTGCCGAAAAATCTGAAAAATTAACAGGATTATTATATTGTATAGATATACTATCTACTTTAAATGAACAGATTGGCTGACCGCTTACATTGATATGACCATTAGAAGTTTGTATAGGTAATCTTGGTCCATTTATTGCTGAATTGATCCTTACCAATTGTCCCTGTGTAAATATATTCATGCAAGCATCATCGGTATAATCCATATAATTCATAAACATAACTCCCGGAGAATTAGGTGAACATGCATCCAACTGAGGATACGAAGGACAGCCGTAATACTCTGCTCCCTGGTTTGGAGTATCTCCTACTAAATCGGAGCCGGAACAGGAACCACCATCATCTCCCCAAATATGGTAAAGCCAGAGCCAATGACCAATTTCGTGTGTTGCAGTTCTTCCTTTATTAAATGGAGGAGATACTGCTCCAATTGAACCAAAGTAATTATAACCTATTACAACCCCATCCAATGATGCATTCCCACCCGGAAATGTAGCGTAACCAAGCAATCCTCCTCCAAGGTTGGCTACCCAAATATTCAGGTACTTGTCTCTATCCCACGCGTCATGTCCGCCCTGTGCTGTAAATTTCAAAGCGTTACTTTGTCCAAATGCAGTAATGCTTGTTTGAGTGCGGGTTATTCCAAGAGTAGGATTATTATTTTGGTCTCTTCTTGCCATTTTAAAATCTATTTGGCAATCTGCGCCAATTGGTTTCCAGGGTGCGGGAGTATTAATTGTATCTGAATTCAGCCTCCTGAAATCTTTGTTCATAATATCTATTTGCGATAATATCTGATCATCTGAAATATTCTGAACCGCAGTATTCCATACTACATGAACTACAACAGGAATTGTAATTACAGTTAAATCGCCATTTTTTTGGCTGTGCTCTTTTGTGTATTTTTCAACATACTTTTCCATTTCCAGCATTCGTTCTTTGTAAGAAGGATCCTGCTGGTATAAAGATTCCATATATTCCACAGTTCCGCAAGTGCGTCTTAGCTCAGAATTGTTTTGTAAAACATTACTTGGAAATACTGTATTTTCATTATTTCTGAAAATAAATGCAGCAAGCAAAATAAGCGAGAGCACCGATACTGAAAATATTAATTTTTTAAACATTTCTTTTATATATATTTAAGCCTGCTTATATCAAGCAGGCTATTAAATTGATTATAAATTTAAACAAATTTTATTTAATAAGACATTCAAAAGATTTCCTGCATATGCTATTGCTTTAGCATGTAGGCAAAAATAGTCACAAGTACTCTCCAACGGAGTCCTTCTGATGGGATTATTTAATCAAAATCATCTTTTTTACGTCAGTAAATCCATCGGCTTCAATTTTATAAATATATAGTCCGCTTGCATAGTCGCTGCCGTTAAATTCAACCTGGTGATACCCTGCTTCTACATTTCCATTGATTAAAGTTGCAACTTCTTTACCGAGGATATCAAATACCCTGATACTAACATTTGATGACTTTGGAATCTGATATTTAATTACTGTGGCAGGATTAAATGGGTTTGGATAATTCTGCTCAAGTGCATATTTAAGCGGAATATTATTATTGCCCGATATTCCCACAAGTGAACCACAATAATTTGTCAATTTAACATCATCAACATACCATCCGTCACCGGTTAAACTTGCATCAGAAGTAAGTCTGTATCTGATCTTAAGCTGTGTAGTACCTGCTGCTAATGCAGTAATATCAAATGTTTGCTGTGTCCATGTTGAAAGTGTTCCGTTATATGATGTAACCTGCTGCCATGTTGTACCGTTATCTTTTGATACTTCAACATAACAAAAATCATAGCCCGATTCAGTTGCATACCTGTGCCAGAAGGATAAATATACAACCGGAGTTGTTGATACATTTATAGGAACAGACAATGTCATATTTGTGTTAGCGTTATTTCCATAATTACCCCCCGGGCTATCTGTAAATGATGATGGTGAAGAATTGAACTGTGTTGTAGTGATATTCCATGCTGCATTAGTTGTCCAGTTAGCAAATGTATTAGCGTTATCATTAAATGTAATTGTACCTGTACCGACTAAAATATATGCTGAAGTAGTATAAATTGTTGTAGTATCAAGTTTAATTGTTAATGTCAGCGGAATTCCACAATTATTGGGTGCTGAGTTGGATATTGTAAAATTAAATGTTGAGCTATCTGTAGCAAATGTTGCAAGGCTTGAATATGTATATTGCTGTGTTGGAATTGTTACATTAGCATTACCCGGAGTTAAAATTACTTTTACATTATTTGCGGGCATTACACCTTTGTTTCTGAACTTTACCTTGTATGTACCTGATTGTCCCGGAGTATATGTAGGCTGATTAAACACTGTAGAAAGCGGTCTTACATATGGTCCGGCAATCAAAGATAAATATTGGTTTGAAAATAACATCCCCTGAGCAAGCGGAATGATCTCTGATTGTGGAGGCCAGAAACTTGCTCCTGTTTCAGGGGTAAATGAAAATATCTTTGCATGACCTGAATCATTGTAATACCAGTCATCAGTTCCACCCCTTACTTTATATCCAACTGTCTGTGATGGGAACCCGGCAGTATATCCGTTAGTTGCCTTCATATCATTAGAAAATTCATTGAACATTGCATCATCAGGTGTTCCAATCGGATCCTGCCAGCACCATGGTTTTATTATATAATTACCGTATGTGTGTGCGCTAAAAGCAGTTTTTATATTGCGTGAGTTTACAAAATTCTTCATATTCTGAGTTTCTAATTCAGAAAATGGAAGTGTTCCTCTATAAGTACCTTGACCACCGCTGCATGGATCTGTACTTGATCCGTTATTTATCGAATTCCAGAACTGGTATGTACCATAGTTTCTGTTCGGGTCAACATATCCGCAACCCGTTGTTGTAACATGCCTGTTACAACGCCACATTCCGCCCCCATTTGGGTTTGTAGTCTGGTTATAAACATATCCATCTGCATTAAGTACAGGTATCCAATATATTTCTCTGTTATTGAGTATGTATCTTGCAGTTGGATCTGTATTATAATTTTCAAATAGCCAAAACATATAATAGAACTGTGTTTCCATACTCTCAGGTTCGCGGGCATGTATTAATGCATGATACATTACCTCAGGTCTGCCTGTTGGTGCATTAGGACCATTTGTAACCCTTACAGCCCACATTGTCCTACCTTCTAATGTAGTGCCAATTGAAAACTTTTGAGAAATAAACTGCGGATACCACATTCTCATTGAATCAAGTTTAGAAACTACTTCATTATATGTCATATATCCGCC
>JANPBV010000438.1:0-3850 GCA_031430615.1 Ignavibacteria bacterium
ATATCTGAAGCAGGGCTGCCATGTATTGCAGACCCGGGCGCGGTAATTGTGGCAATGGCACACAAAAAAGGAATTCAGGTCGTACCTATGAGCGGACCATCTTCGATCTTAATGGCGCTAATGGCATCAGGGGTAAACGGACAGAGCTTTGCATTCAATGGTTACCTGCCAATTGATAAACAAGCGCGTTTTCAGAAATTTAAAGAGCTGGAAAATAAAGTTAAGTTTCAGAACCAGACACAGATATTCATTGAATCACCCCACAGGAATGACAGGTTATTTGATGAATTCCTTGAAGCATGTTCAGATGAAATAATACTTTCAATTTCAAAAAACCTGACAATGGAAACTGAATTCATATCTTCTAAGACTATAGCAGAATGGGAAAAAAATAAAATTTCACTCGGCAAAGAGCCTGTAATATTTATATTGGGGAAATAATATATGTATAATAAAACCATATTTGTAATTTCAGTAGTTGCGGCATCGCTCATTATATTTTCGTGCGGTAAAACTGAAAAGCCTGATACCAGCACAAAGGAAAAAACCACAACTCAGGATAGCAAAAATCCAACGGGGCAGACGGAAGGCGCACAGAACCAGCAGACAGGCTCAACCGAAAAAAAGGATAGTGTTACAAAATCCAGAAGCCCAGAGCTGAAATGGGATTTCAGACCGCTAAAACGGGGTCAATACGATGAACCTATGACTGATGTGTATATAATTGTAAACGGCAAGAGTCAGTTTGTCTCAAAAATATATTACAGCTTCAGTGAAACTTTCCCGTCAGGATACAAAGATTATGAAATACCATCTGATGCATTAGCTTCATGCCGCGGGTGGTGGGCTGGGGCAGGAATTGATTACTGGGTAATAAGTAAAGATAGTGAGCTTATTGTTATGGGCAGAGATATAGGCGAAACATCTGACGATAACGGCGAGCCTGGTGATTTCATGGGGGAACCGGTTAAAGTTACAACTATAAAATTAGATTAATGTATTAATTATTATCACTAAAGTTTAATATGGAAGAAACTACAAAAAGATCCGGGCTGCTATCAAAAGTGTTAATTGGGTTCCTTGTCATTTCGACAATAGTAGTAATTTACCTTACTATAAAACTTCTGGTTGTAAGCGCAAATTTTCGCGGATAAAAAATAAGTACAAAAAATAATATAAAACAAAAGGACGGTAATAACCGTCCTTTTTAGTGTTCTGTAAAAAAGCTAAACAAAAAACTTATCTGCCGTTAACTGCATCAGAAAGACCTTTGCCGGCTTTGAACTTTGCAACTTTTCTTGCTGAGATATTAATTGTAGCGCCGGTCTGTGGATTTCTCCCTTTTCTTGCAGCTCTTTTTGATATTGAAAAAGTACCGAAACCTACGAGTGATACTTTTCCGCCTTTTTTAAGTGTTTTTGTTACGCAGCCTAAAAATGAATCGAGTGAAGCTTTAGCAGTTACTTTTGTAGTATCTGCATCTTCAGACATTTTTGTAATGATTTCTTCTCTTGTCATGTGCTCTTAAAATTAAATTAGTTATTATTTATTTATTGGAAGTTCTACAAAGATAACCATTTCTTAACAAAATAAAAAATAGTTAATTACGTCTTAAAACATAATTCATACCTTTTTTGATAAATAATATTTAGTTAAAATTACATCCTAAACAAATCTGAATGAAACTATTACTATCATATCTTAAGAATTACAGGAGATTCGTAATTATCGCCCTGGTATTGGCAGCAATAAACCAAATGTTTTCAATGATGGACCCTATCGTTTTAAGGTATATTATTGATGATTATGCCACAAAATTCGATAAATACACCCCTGACCAGTTCTTTAAAGGGGTTGGGCTGCTGCTGGGACTGGGTATTGGAGCTGCATTTGTATCCCGGGTAGCCAAGAACTTCCAGGATTACTATATTAATATGATAACCCAGAAGCTGGGCGCAAAAATGTACGCTGATGGCATCAAACACTCACTTGAGCTGCCCTATCAGGTATTTGAGGATAAGCGCAGCGGAGAAACTCTTGGGGTTTTGCAGAAAGTAAGGACGGATGTAGAAAAGCTGATAGCAGCCGGCATTAATATAGTATACACTACCCTAATAGGATTGATATTTGTCACGATCTATTCTTTTTCAATTCACTGGATAATCTTTCCTGTGTATGCAATTACAGCTCCACTCATAGCTTTTATCAGTTCAAAGCTAAGCAAAAAGATAAAAGTGATACAGAAGAAAATTGTGGGTGAAACCACAGCGCTTGCAGGTACTACAACTGAATCATTAAGGAATATTGAACTTGTGAAGAGTTTAGGTCTGGCAGGACAGGAAATAAACAGGCTGAATTCTACAACAGAAAAAATACTTGGCTTAGAGCTTAAGAAAGTAAAGTTTATCAGAAGCCTGAGCTTTATACAGGGAACAATTGTAAATTTCTTAAGGACAAGTATATTATTTCTTATGATGTATCTTATTTTCTCAAAAGTAATCAGCGCGGGTGAGTTCTTTTCATTATATATTTATTCATTCTTTATATTCGGACCATTGCAGGAGCTTGGTAATATTATAAACATCTACAGGGAAGCCGAAGTATCGCTGAATAATTTCCAGGATATAATAGATACGCCGCTTGAAAAGAAGCCTGATAATCCTGTTTCAATTGGTAAGATTGAAACCTTTGCATTTGACCATGTTACATTTAAGCATATGAGCGCATCAAACCACGCGCTTGAAAATATTACATTCGATACATCTATTGGTGAAACTGTCGCATTTGTAGGACCCTCAGGTGCGGGAAAAACAACACTGGTTAAACTGCTTGTGGGATTATATACACCGCAAACAGGTACTATATTCTATAACGGCATTCCGGGGAAAGATATTGTATTTGATAATTTGCGGAACCAGATAGGGTTTGTTACACAAGATACACAGCTTTTTGCAGGTTCGATCAAAGAGAACCTCCTATTCGTAAATCCAACCGCAACCGATGCCGAGATATTAGACGCATTAAACAAAGCCGCATGCCAGAACTTACTTGAAAGAGCGGATAACGGTATTAACACAGTTATTGGCGAAGGAGGCGTAAAAGTTTCGGGGGGGGAGAAGCAAAGACTCTCAATAGCCCGGGCATTATTAAGAAAGCCAAGACTTCTTGTGTTTGATGAAGCAACTTCAGCGCTTGATTCACTGACCGAAGAGGATATAAGCCAGACTATAAGAGATGTTTCAGCTAAGACCGATCATATCACAATTCTCATCGCTCACAGACTTTCAACTATCATGCACGCAGATAAAATTTATGTTCTTGAAAAAGGACGCATGGTTGAAGAAGGTAGACATGAGGAGCTGCTGGAAATAAAAGGATTATATTACGCTATGTGGCGCCAGCAGATAGGTGAACGCCAGCGGTTAAATGGCAGACATGCAGAAGAATTGAAGTCAAAAGAACTGGTTAAATGAGGATTAACACGGGTATTCATCCGTGTTGAAAATCTTCCCCCCATTGTAGGTGCAACGACTGCTTTAGCAGTTGCCGAAGGACTTTATGTTCACCAACAACTTAAATATTTTTCCTTTTATCCAAAAATTTGTCACACCCTGCAAACCCATTGATTATATCTAAATAAAGTATTAAAATTACATATGCAAAACGAAACTACCACTCATCAAATAGGATCTGATACAACAACAGAAATGGTAAGGATCCAGGTATTCCCCGAATACATACCGGAGCAATCAAGCCCTGAGATAAACCGCTTTTCATTTTCATACAGGGTAATAATTTCTAATCTTGGTATGGCAAAAGTTAAGCTTCTCTCACGCCACTGGCTGATAAT
>JANPBV010000439.1:0-6331 GCA_031430615.1 Ignavibacteria bacterium
ATGATGAGTTTAAAGAGATAGCAAAGAAAAAACGCAGTGCCCCGATTCTGATGTTAGATATTGCCGTGCCACGTGATATAGATCCAAAAATAGATACTATTGGAAATGTTTTTTTAAAGAATATTGATGACTTAAACGTGATAGTTGATACAAATTACCAAAAAAGAATGTCTGTTATCCCGGAAGCAAAGAAATTAATTTCACATGAAGTCCTTGAATTTCTCATCTGGTATTATACTATTCCTGTACTTCCAGCAATTCATTATATTCAGGCAAATTTTAACGGGCAGGCAGGCACGAAGATTAAAGAAATAAGAAATTATCTCGTTGATAATGTATCAGATATCCACAATAAGGTTAATGAAGAAAAAAGTTCTTTTGAAGACGAACTTAAATATCATAGTGAGCTCATAGAAAACCTTGAAAAAATTAATCAATTGAATCTAGAAATGAACCAGGACTAGGTGTGAAAGATATTATAATCGGCTCCCGAGGCAGCGATCTCGCTTTATGGCAGACAAATTGGGTAAAAAAACAGCTTGAAACTCTCTATCCGGCATTTCACATATCTGTAAAAATAATCAAAACTGAAGGTGATAAGATTCTTGATGTTGCACTATCCGAAATTGGCGATAAAGGACTATTTACAAAAGCTATTGAAGATGCACTGCTTGGTAACAGTATTGATCTTGCAGTTCATAGTTTAAAAGACTTACCAACAACCTTGCCGGCTGGGCTCCGAATTGGCGCTGTAAGCAAGCGTGAAGATCAGCATGATGCATTTATTTCACATAAACATAATTCATTAGATAAACTTCCAATGGGATCCGTAATTGCTACTGGCAGCCTAAGGCGCAAAAGCCAGTTACTGAATTACAGAAGTGATCTTAATATTTTAGATGTACGCGGAAACATTAACACAAGGCTGCGCAAACTTGAAGTTGAAGGATGGGATGGAATGATTCTTGCGTTAGCCGGTGTAAAAAGGCTTGGTTTAACTGCTCAGCTAAAACAGATAATACCAGAAAACATAATCCTTCCCGCTGTAAGTCAGGGTGTAATGGCGGTTGAAATACGGGCAGAAGATAAAGAATTATTGAAAATGCTTGAGCCTCTAAATAATAAAAATTCGTTGTCTCAAATTACAGCTGAGCGCAGTATGCTGAAAACAGTTGAAGGAGGATGCCAGATTCCGGTTGGTGTTTTTACAAAGATTGAAAATGAAAAAATTTATCTGGATGCTATGATTGGCTCCATTGATGGTAAAAAAATTGTAAAATGCAGTATGGAAGATAGTATAGAAAAATCAGAAGAACTTGGTATTAGGGCTGGATTAGATTTACTTGAACGCGGTGGAAGGGAGATACTTTCATCTCTGCGTTAAATGACATAAACCAAAAGAATTTAAATGCCTATAGAAGGAAAAAAAATATTATGTACCCGTCCAAAAGAGGACTCTGAGGAATTCAGGAAAATTCTTGAGAATGTTGGTGCAGAGTGTTTAATAGTCCCGATGATAGAAATCCTTCCATTTCAAATCACCAGTGAGCTTGATTCAAAGCTTGCAAAACTAAATCAATATTCAGGCATAATTTTCACAAGTTCCAACGGCGTAAAACACTTTTTCAACAGGGTTAATCAAAAAGGGATTAAACCTGCAAACAAAATTTTTGCAGTAGGTGAAAAAACAAGAAATGCCGTCGAGAAATTAGGATTCAGGGTAAATATTATTCCTGAAAACTACGATTCATCATCATTATCAAAAATGCTGATAGAAAATGGCGGTGTAGATTCATGTTATTTGTTTCCATGTGGTAATCTAAGTATGAAACGATTAGTTAAAAGCTTAAATATGGTTGATGAGGTTATCGTATACAAAACCCGCAAACCACTGGAAAACCTGTTGTTAGCTGAATTGAATATTCTGCTTAATAATAAAGAAATTAACTGTATTGCATTTTTTAGTCCGTCAGCGGTTATTAATTTTGCTGAGTTATACCCCTCTTATAAAAACACGGGTGCAGATATTGCGGTAATTGGAAAAACAACATTAGAAAAAGTAAATAAACTAGGTCTTGAAGCGAGAATAATTGCCAAAAAAGCAACAGCAGAAAACTTAGGAGAGGAAATAATTAAATATTATAATGCAGGATAAAGATTACTTATTTATAAAAGCTTGCAGGCGGGAACACACCGAACGCACACCAATCTGGATTATGCGCCAGGCAGGAAGATATCTTCCTGAATATCGTGCTGTCAGGGAAAAATATGATTTTTTAACAATGTGTAAAACTCCTGAACTTGCAGCTGAGGTTACTTTACAGCCTATTGATATTTTTGGGTTTGATGCATCAATAATATTCTCTGATATTCTTGTGATTCCTGAAGCAATGGGAATGAAACTGCAAATGATCGAATCTAAAGGACCGACATTTGACGATCCTATTCGAAATTCTGCACAGATTGAAGCACTTGATAACTCAGAAATTCAACATAAACTTAAATATGTTTATGATGCGGTTAAAATTACAAAAGAAAGGCTTGCCGGACGTGCACCGCTTATTGGATTTTCAGGCGCTCCGTGGACACTTGCTGCGTACATGGTTGAAGGAAAGGGCTCAAAGAATTTCGAGAAAATCAAATCGTTAATTTATAACAGTCCGAAAGATGCACACAATCTGCTTGATAAACTTTCCATTGCTATTATAGATTATCTTAACGGAAAAGTTGATGCAGGCTGTCAGGCAATTCAAATATTTGATACATGGGGAGGAATACTATCTCCATGGGATTTTGAAGAATTTTCACTTAGATATATTAGAAAGATTGTTGATAACATAAAACAAAGAGGTGTTCCAATAATTGTATTTGCAAAAGGAGTAAGAAACATTAAAACCATTTCTGAAATTGACTGTGATGTAATTGGAATTGACTGGACATTTGATATTGCCGATGCAAAAAAAGAAATTAACTCTGCAAAAGCATTACAGGGAAATTTGGATCCCGCGGTTTTGTTTTCAAATCCGGATACAATAATAACAGAAGCACGTAAAGTACTTGATAGATTCGGGAAAGGAAGCGGACATATATTCAATCTCGGTCATGGCATACTTCCTTCTACGCCGGTGGAAAATGTCAAAGCACTTGTAGATTTCATTAAGAATGAAAGCAATAAGTATCATTAATAATAAATCCAAAAAAATATGGCACAGTTTGATAAGATAGAACTGGATTTTCTGAAAAAATATGATAAGCCAGGACCTCGATACACATCATATCCAACAGCTCCGATGTTTTCGCATAAATTTACAGTGGATGATTACAGGAAAGAAATAATTAAAACAAATTCCAGAGATGACGCTCCGGATATTTCATTATACATGCATTTTCCGTATTGCGATACATTATGTTATTTCTGCGGCTGCACAATGCTTGTTACAAAAGACAGGAATAAAATTAAGAGATATAACGCCGAGATAAAAAAAGAAGTGGATATGATACTCCCTCTTATTTCTACTAATAGAAAAGTTTCCCAGCTTCACTGGGGAGGCGGCACTCCTTCATATCTTTCGCCTGATGAAATAAGGGATGTCGGGATTTACGTAAAGGAAAGATTTAATTTTGCTGATGATATAGAGGCAAGTGTTGAGATAGACCCTAGGGAACTGACTTTTGAACACATTCAGGCTTTTGCAGATTCTGGATTTAACAGGGTAAGCATGGGAGTGCAGGACTTAAATCCCGTAGTACAAAAGGCTATAAATAGGATACAGCCTTTGGATATTACACTTGATGCGATAAACTGGTCAAGAAAAGTCGGAGTAAAAAGTGTTAACATAGATTTGATATATGGTCTTCCTTATCAGACAAGTGCTTCATTTTCAGAAACGCTTGATGAAATAATTAAAGTTTCTCCTGACAGAATTGCGGTATTCAACTATGCACATGTACCTTGGATGAAAAAAAACCAACAAGCAATGCCTGCAGAAGCTCTGCCCGGGGCTGAAGATAAACTAAGAATGTTGATTATGACCATAGAGAAACTAAGTCATTCCGGTTACTGGTATATCGGAATGGACCACTTCGCAAAACCTGATGATGAGCTTTCGGTTGCTCAAAGAGAAAAAACATTATACAGGAATTTTCAGGGGTACTCCACTAAAGCTGGTTGTGACGTGTATGCATTCGGCATGTCAGCCATAAGCCAGTTCACTGATATTTATGCACAGAATGTAAAGACTGTAAAGGAATATTCCGACAGGATGAATACAAATTCACTTGCCACTCATGTAGGTTACAGAATGACAAAAGATGATCATATAAGGAAAGAAACTATTAATAACCTTATGTGTCACCTGGAAATAGATAAGAATGCAATATCTGAAAAATTTGGAATAAATTTTGATGATTATTTCGCATCTTCAGTTTCTCAATTAAAGCCATTTGAAGAAGAAGGGCTTGTTAATATTGCTAATGGTAAAATTAAGATTGCTGAACTAGGCAAACTTGTAATAAGGAATATAGCTATGTGTTTTGATGCATACCTGGAAGGAATGTCAAAAGACAAACCGATGTTTTCAAGGACAGTATAATCAATAAATAAATTAATGAGAGATAATTCAAAAACCGCAATAGTTTTATTAAATCTTGGTGGGCCAGACTCTCTTGAAGCTGTTGAAGGGTTTTTATTTAATCTATTTAATGATCCCGATATTATAAATTTCCCGCTAAGCTTTTTATTCAGGACGAGACTCGCTAAGCTGATTTCATCTAAACGCGCCCCAAAAATCCAGTTACAATACGAAAAGATAGGCGGTAAATCACCTATACTGGTTACAACAAAAAAACAGGCTGTGCTCCTCCAAGAATCACTACAAAGAAATATTAATGCAAAAGTATTTATAGCAATGCGTTACTGGAAACCGTTTACTGCGGATGCTCTTGTAGAAATTGAAAAATATTCACCTGATAAAATTGTTTTGCTGCCTTTGTACCCGCAGTATTCTGTATCAACAACAGGCTCCAGTGTAAATGAGTGGAACAAACTTATCAAATCATATGAGTCTTTATGCAATGTACCGGTTTTTCTTGTAGAAAAATATTATTTAAATGATTTGTATATTAAAGCTATTGTTGAACGGATAAATTCCGCCCTGGAAAAATTTCCGGCTGAAGTACGCAATAATGTTACAATATTATTCAGCGCACACGGAACCCCGGTAAAACTTGTAAAGAATGGCGACCCATATTCTCACCATATAAGAGAAACAGTTGATAAGGTTGTAGAAACCGGAGGATATAAACAACCATGGAGTCTCTGTTTCCAATCGAAGGTTGGACCACAAAAATGGCTGACACCTTCAACGCCTGAGGTAATTGAAGAAAACGCCGCAAAGGGGGTAAAAAATGTATTGATGGTTCCAATCGCATTTACTTCAGACCACCTGGAAACATTATTTGAATTAAATATTGAATATAGGCACCTTGCAGAGGAAAAAGGGATTAAACAATATGAAATGACAGTAGGTCTTAATGATTCTCCGACATTCATTTCAGCACTTGAAGAGTTAGTACTTGAAAAAGTTAACAAAAATTCGAAAGCGGCGGTGTAGTATTGAAAACTGCAATTATAGGCGGGGGGATATCTGGACTTACAACAGCTTATTTACTGCAGCAAAAAGGAATACAAGTTAAACTTTTCGAAAAAAATACTTTCCCTGGCGGAAATATCAGGACGGAGAAAATAAACGGATACCTTATAGAGCACGGTCCCAACAGCACACTTGAAACCACACCTCTGATAAACACTCTTCTTGAATCTCTTGGCATATTGGATAGAAAGATTTATGCATCAGAGAGCGCAAAGAAAAGATATGTATTGAAGAACGGAAACCTATTTCCTCTGCCAATGAGTCCCATTGCTTTTATAAAAACAAAATTGTTTTCAACCTCAGCAAAACTAAGACTTATAAAAGAACCCTTTATTAAAACTAAATCAAATGAGCTGGAAACAATTGCTGAGTTTACAGAACGCAGGCTAGGGAAAGAGTTTTTGGACTATGCAATAAATCCATTTGTGGCAGGAGTTTTTGCGGGCGACCCCACAAATCTGAATGTAAAGGCTGCATTCCCGAAATTATACGAGCTTGAACAAAAGTATGGAAGCCTTATTAAGGGACAGTTGAAATCCCGCAAAGAACGAAAACAGCGTAAAGAAGAATCAAAACAATCGGCAAAAACATTTTCATTTATTGGTGGATTAACGGAACTTGTTGATGCTATCTACTCAAAAACAAAAAGAAATATTATTTTAGGGGCAGAAGTAAATAAT
>JANPBV010000440.1:0-17228 GCA_031430615.1 Ignavibacteria bacterium
TATATTAACAAACTTACTCAAAAATTGGGTTTTATTCAATAAATAAAGGAATGACAATCACTAAATATACAAAGAAACCATTAAACCTCAAAGAACACCAAGAAGTAATCATTATAATCTCTCATTAAAAAGACGTCCCGACAATAGTAATGTTAGGACGTCATTTCAAATCTGTGGAATCCAAAATCTGGTCAGCTTTGCTACTCCGTAAGAAGAGATAGTTGTTTCAGTACACTAACCTTTTTATCAAACTATAGTTTGATATTTACATCGGGAAATCCCATCAGTTTAAATATATAATAATTTGATGCGGCTTCACCAAAGTCATCTGAAATACAAACAACTTCAGCATACCTTGATATTCCGGCTTTCGAGATGATTTCCCATATATCTTTAGCCTCCTTTGGTGTCCCGTTTGAATTCAGGAACTCAGTATAAGCAATATTTATAACATTCCCATCCGGAATTTTTGAGGGCATATTTACCCCTGAAGCAATAAAAACAGTCAGGTAAAGTCCTTTGTTCGTCTCATAATTATCTACTATTAATTCTTTACCAGGTTTCAGTGAATAATTCAATGGCTGAAATATTGTACTGTCCGTTGTCAATGAAAAACCAAGCTGTGTGCATTTTTCCATTGAGTCCATAAATACCGATACTTTTTCCTGTCCAAGTTCTTCAAGCATAACAAAGGCCAATGCTGATTCTTTTGTTAAACCCGCACCTGAAACAATTACCGCCTCATGAAGTTTATCAACCCCTGAGTTTCCCAGAATTTTAACAAGATTTTCCGGGCTTGTTAAATTATTTTTGAATACATCAGCAGGTATATTTACAGCAAAAGGTAAATGCCCAATTCTGAATTCTTCTTCTGACCGGATATCAATGATACTGACTTTCCCTATTCCGTACATTCTCAGCATCTTGCCGCCCCAGGTTTTTAGCCAATTAGTTTCCCGCATAATAAACGGTTCGTCATAGGTCCAAAAAGGAAGTCCTCTTTCGTCAGCAAGCCAACCCATTTGTGATTCCATAAACAACTTGACTTTTGGATAATTCAATAAAAATTTTAGAACAAAATATGGTACACTGGCAGATACACCTCCACCGCAGTGTGTTAGAACCTTTTGCTCCGGATTGATGCCAAGATAGGATAACATTTTCTTAATATCTTCAGATGATTTAAAGGTCTTATCGGGATTAAAGAAGTCATCGCTGGGGAGTAAAATTGCGTTTGGAATATGCCCTGCCTTATCAAAGAATTTAGTTTGACCGAAATGCCAGTCAGCTCCCAATGCTTCCAAAAGAACATTATTGGTTAAATCACCTGAAGCTGTAAGAAATTCATCAAGCATAACTCTGGAATCTTCGTTACGTTCTTTTATTTTAAATGTACCTTTTGGTATAGTAGAAAGAACATCTTTGGTCACAGGAAGTCCCTTTTCCAGCCACATAGAAAGTCCACCATTTAAAATAAACAGGTTACTTTCAGGGAATCCGTGGTAATACAGAGAAAAAAACATCCTGGTTGCAAGCATTGTTCCGCCCTGGTCGTAGATTACAACTTTTTTATTAAGGTCTATCCCAACTGACTGAAACAACTGTTCAATGATTTCAATAGGCGTTTCTCTTACACCAAAAGCATATACGTTAACGCTAATTGCTCCGGGAATATGATTTTCCAAGTATATTTTATTTGGTGATGTGTCCAAAATAAGAACATTCTCGTTTTTCAGAATTTTCTCAAGCCATTCAACAGATACAAGATTACCCCTCGGGTCATCTTCAGCTTTTAAACATTGTGTAATTGATATAAATATTACAGCCACAATAAGATATACCCAATAACTCAAAATACCGGTAACTTTTAATTGTTTGTTATTTATCTCCATTTTTTCTCCTTTTAATATTCAATTTTGTTTTAATATTTTAATTTTTGATTTAGAAATCTGTTTTGGTTTTTTATTCTGAATTGATTGAATAAACTTTTCTAACACGAGTTCTGAGAAATTCTTCCATTAGTTCCTGAACAGTTGTTTTTGAAATAAATGGAGTCCCGTTCCTGTTAGCTGCAAGCAATCTATTAATTGCAGATATTGGCGAGGCGGCAATCTTTTCTAATACGTTTAAAAATCTATCTACATCATTGAAATCATTTTCAATACCTATACTTACCCTAACAAGCCCGGGAAGAAAAACACGTGTTAATTTGGGGAAAAGAATGAATCCCGCTTTTGAGATAAAGGCAAATGTATTGCTTGTATTTAAAAGATGCCTCACTAATAGATGAGTACAGAAACATCCATTCCTGACACCAATTCCACCATATTCAGCAAGTTTTTTTGCTATCATGTTATGTGGAACATTTTTCAGGGAGAAAGTAATAACCCCTCCCCTTTTAGAGAGTTTTTTTGAATCAGGGTCAGCTATTCCGAAAATTTTTATTCCATCAACTCCTGATAAACCTTTTAACATCCGGTGTGTTAATGTTTTTTCATTATGTTCAATAACATCCATACCAATTCTCTGCAGAAGTAAAATCGCTTTTCCTAATGCAGCAATACCAGCCGAATTCTCTTCACCTGAAGATTTGATCTTTTTCAAATCTTCAGGTTTAATGTGTATATGTTCCTTTCTAACAAGCAATGCTCCGGTACCGAATGGAGCATATATTTTGTGTCCAGAAAAAGCAAAGTAATCAATATCCAAATCAGTCAGATTGATTTCACGATGAGCTGCAACTTGAGCTCCATCAACAAGAATGCGGGCTCCATATTTATGCGCGAGTACACTGATAGATTTTATATCATTGAATGTTCCGAGCACATTTGAAGCAGCACTTATTGCGACAATCCGAATCCTTTTATTTCCAAAGGTCTTTTCCTGATTATATTTTATTAAGATACTTTCAAGCTCAACCGGATCAACAAAACCCTCATTATCAGCAGATAATCTGATAAGTGAGGCTTTTTTAATAAAACGCCACGGAAGTTCATTTGAATTATGCTCAAGTAATGTATTTAGAATTACGATCTCAGAACTATCTCTACATTCGTTTTCTATTAACCTTGCAGCAATATTAAGAGCTTCTGTAGTATTTGATGTAAAGATAGTGTCATATTTGTCTATTGAAGCACCCAAAAAAACCGATATTATCTTCTTAACTGCTATGATTATTTCTTCATGCAGTTTTTCAGGCTGACGCCATATCTTAATCACAACATTCCAAACCGGGAAAAAAGTTGGTGTACTTGCAGCATTATCGAAATTTATAAATGGCTTTTCCCCTTCGATTGTTGGAACATGGAGATTATATCCAATTAATTGTTTTCTAAGTTTTCCTAAAAGCTTCTCACCTGAATATCCGGTAAGCTCATCCTGATGTAATATCTCAGTTATTGTACAAATTGCCTCATTATGCGGTTTGAAACAATTTGGCCCGAATTCCCGGTATATTTTCAATGCACATGCAAAAGCAATTGCGTTTATAACACTTGGTGTTCCTGCTTCAAACTTTTGCGGAGCGTCCGCCCAGATGACAGAATCCGAAGAAACAATTTTTACAACGCTCCCTCCGGTTTGGAAAGGTATACCTTTCGGCAAAGAGTTTTTCTTTACAGCCAGTGCACGCTGGCCTATTGGCAATCCTATTTCCCGGCTTGATACCATAAAAAAGCACCCGGGTGCAATTTTAGCCTTTAATATTTCAGCTTGTTGTGGCGTACAGAAGATGATGATATATTCTGCTTTATCTAATCCAAGGTAATCTATAATCATATCTCTAGCCTCTTCAAATAACTCTGTTGTAATCTGAGAGAAATGACCTGAGCCTCTGTGCACATTGGAATATGTTTCTAAAGCAGTTCTTACCTTACTTTCAAGTTCATTAAATGCCTGAATTATTACTTTATTATCCTTTAAAGTATTTATTTTCATTTTTTTTTCCAAACAGATCATGCGGTTTTTTTCTAAAGTTATCATGAAATAAATAGGCTGTAATTAATACGTAAACAATAAATCCCAAAACAGTTAGCATCTGAAGAAAAGATATTTTTTGAATATCATGCCTTGATCGTATATCACAAATTTCACCGGGGCAATACTGAGCTTTTTCTTTATAGAATATTGGATAGAATTTACAGCCTAAACAGATACCAAATGCAGCTTCAAAGAATAAAAATACGAGGCAAATGATACAGATTATTCCCGATATAGGGCTGTAGGCGTTTAGAACTACAATATGTGTAAATGTAACTGCTCCCAAGATCACACCTATTGACCAGGCAAACTTTTTTTGAGGAGCACCTACATATTCAGGTTTTTGATTTCTTACAATAATACGCCCAATTATAAGTAAAGGGGAAAATTTAGGATTAATAAAAACCCGTATGGATATATCTGTTAAAAATATGGTTAAAGCATATTTCATTAGCAGTAAATCCCCTTTTATTATAGCTACCAAATATGAAATAAACATAATTACAAACAGCAATCCGGCTGCCGCCCTTATTTCCCGTTCATTTAGCACAGGTATATCAAAATCTCTTACATTTTCTCCAAAGTAGATTATTTTATTCATTTTATTTCAGTATTATTAAAGAAAACTAACAACGTTAGTGAAATTTAATTTCGTATTTTATATTAGATGTTATTCAGTTAATTTTTACTTCCAGCTTAAAAACTTTTTCTGATGCTAAAATATACAATTATTGTTATAGCGGAAAGAGTAAGTCAACGAAAGCTGATTTTCCGTCAATAGAAAGCCGAATAGGGTCAACCAAAATAACTGCGCAAAATAAATAATTATTGTATATTGTGTTATAATTTAAGAGAAAATTTATTTTTCAAATACGGTTTAGATGAAGATATCGATAAATAAAAAAAGAGTAACAATATATTTGTGGATCACTCTTGCATATTTTCTGCTATGGGATTTTACTGATCTTATCAACAATCCTGATACTATACTGCAAAGGTCATGGAATTATCTTTGGCTGTTAAGCTTTATTCTTTTTTTTAACTTTATATTGTTTGAATATACCCTTCCTTTTATAAAGCTGAACTGGAAAAGACTATTTGCTGCTCCTTTTTTATTATTTGCTCATATCATGATAAATACCTTTGGTTTATATGGCTGGAGGCAAATTGGAATTGAGCTGCATCTTTATTTTCAATTGACAGTATTTCCTAATTTACTAAAGGGGGTAGAAAATAGTGCCGGACTTGGAATATTCTCACTTTTCTTTTTCGGGATTTTAAAGCATTTATATGATTATAGAAAGCTAAAACAATCCACACAGCAGTTAATTATAGAAAAACAAGCAGCAGAACTGAACTTTCTCAAATCACAAACAAATCCTCATTTTTTATTCAATACATTAAATAACATTTATTCCCTTGCAAGAGATAAATCAGATTTAGCACCGGAATCGATTTTAAGGCTCTCTAAAATATTGCGGTATATTCTCTATGATACGGGTGGAGAGTTTGTTGCTATTGAACAGGAAATTAAAATTATCGATAACTACATTTCCCTTGAAAAACTTCGTTACGATGACACATTACGTATCAATTTTATTCTTGATATTGAAAACATGAAACAGGCATTACCTCCCCTTCTGTTAATACCGTTAGTTGAAAATGCTTTTAAACACGGAGTTTCCGAATCAAGAATTAATCCTTTTATCTATATTCATCTTTCAATTAAAAACAGAATATTAAATTTAACTGTAAAAAATTCAATTGATAATTATCAGCCAGAATCTACCATAAAGGAAAATATCGGTCTATCAAATTTAAGACGTCAGCTTGAATTGCTTTATAAAGATTATGATCTATCCGTCAATAAAGAAGATTCAGAATTTACGGCAATTTTAAAAATTAATTTAGCAAGCCATGTCTAAGATAAGGTGTATCATAATTGAAGACGAACCTTTAGCTGTAAAAGTATTATCAGATTATATTTCACAAGTGCCTTTTCTTAAATTGCAAAAAACATTTAAAGATGCAATTCTTGCAGCAGATTATTTGGGAAATAATGATATTGACCTTATTTTTCTGGATATACATCTGCCTAAATTAAAAGGAATTTCATTTTTAAAAACCCTTGAAAAACAGCCGGCAGTAATTATTACCACAGCTTACCATCAATACGCTATAGAAGGATTTAATTTAAACGTAACAGATTACATGTTAAAGCCTTTTGAGTTTGAACGATTCTTATCTGCTGTGAACAAAGTAAAAGCATCGTTAAGCAATAAAAAAGTAATGGATGAAAATCCGGAAACGAAAGATTTTATATTTCTGAATATACAGAAAAAGAAGATGAAAATATTATTTTCAGACCTTGTATACATTGAAAGTCAGAGAGAATATATCAAATTAGTTACAACAAAAAAAACATATCTATCCAAGATGAGCACACACGAAATTGAGAATCTTCTGCCTTCTGATCTTTTTAAAAGAATTCATAGATCGTATATTATATCTATTGAAAAGATTGAATCCTATTCTGCCGAAACAGTTGAAGTCAACGGAATATCGATTCCAATTGGAAGAGATTACCGTGGTATTCTTGAAAAATTATATATATAGGGGTGCAGCAGTGTATTCCTATATATATTAAGTATAATAAATATAAGAATTTCAATCCTGCGGCACAGTTACATTATACCAGAATTTCTTCTTGCGGTCAAGTATTTCATCAATGTGTATGTGCTTAACTTCTGTGTATGCCTTAAGTCCTTCAATACCCAGCTCTCTGCCAATGCCAGATTGCTTGTAGCCGCCAAATGGAGCTTTATCGTTAAGTATATGCCATTCATTTATCCATATCGTACCTGCTCTGAGTTTTTTTGCAACTTCGAGCGCGCGGTCGTTATCCCTTGACCAAACACCTCCAGCCAAACCAAAGTTTGAGGCATTTGCAATTCTGATGGCATCATTTTCATCATCTGCTTTTATTACTGCAAGTACGGGACCGAAAATTTCTTCCTGTGCAATTCTCATATCATTATTTACATCAGCAAATAATGTGGGTTCAACATAACAGCCGCTTTCAAATCCTTTTGGGATACCACCGCCATACACAAGCTTTGCTCCTTCTTTTTTTCCAATTTCGATATATTCCAAAACACGCTTTTGCTGTTTATCACTTACCATAGGACCTATATCAGTATCCTTTTCCATCGGGTCACCAATTTTCATTTTCGCTAGCTTAGCTTTTAATCTTTCAACAACTTCATCGTAATTTTTATTTGTTAAGATAAGTCTTGAACCTGCTACACAACACTGACCGTTATGGAAATATCCCGCATAGGCTGAACCGTCTATTGCAAGATCAAGGTCGGCATCATCTAATATAATACTTGCTGATTTGCCGCCAAGCTCAAGCGTAACTGATTTCATTGTCGCAGATGCAAGTGACATTACTTTTCTGCCGATTTCAGTTGAGCCTGTGAACGCAACTTTATCAACCATTGGGTTTGTGACCATCTCCTCACCTACTTCAGCATCACCTGTGATAATATTCACAACACCTTTGGGCAGATCGGTTGAATCAATAATTTTTGCAAGCTCAAGCGCGCTAACTGATGTTTCAGGGGCAGGTTTTATTACAATCGTACATCCTGTGGCAAGTGCAGGTGCTATTTTCCATATTGCCATCTGCAGAGGGAAGTTCCACGGTATAATTGCGGATACCACACCGACAGGTTCTCGTACTAATAGATTTTTACTAACACCTTCTTTTGAGATATCGAGTGTTTCATTCAGATCTGTAAGCGCAAGCTTTGCAAAAGTACTTGCAGCGCGGTATGTTAAGAACATATCGTCTTTAGACTTTTTATATGTTGAGCCTGATTCCTTAATTTCAAGCTCCTGCAGCAGATTTGAATTTTCTTTTATCTTATCTGCAATTTGTTTTATGATAACGCTGCGCTCTTCATTTGATTTACCTGACCACACACCGCTATCGAAAGCAATCCTGGCTGCTTTGATCGCAAGTTTTGTATCTTCGACAGTTGATTTTGCCAGCTTCGCGAATACGCTTCTGTCATATGGATTTACGGCATCCATCGTTCCTTTATCAGATGCATCTCTGAATTCACCGTTAATATAAATTTTGTATTCCAGCATTTAGTATGTTTTAATTATTTAGAAAATCTTAACAATCATTCTTGATTTTATGTTCATAAAGATTTTATAAGAATGGATCCTTCGCTTCGCTCAGGATTGAAGATTAATTCATATATAAATATGGTTTCCAGTCTTCATCTACCCTGCCGACAAAATGTTTCATAAAAGTAATATGAGAAGGTTTTGATGGTTTTTTTAAAAGCGGCATTTTAGCCTCTTCAGGTGAGTGGTCACCTTTTTTGTTGTTACATTTTACACATGCCGTTACCAGGTTTTCCCAGGTATCATCGCCGCCCTTTGATTTTGGAACAATATGATCAATTGTTAGAGCAAGATCTGACCTCAGACAGTACACACATTTATGATTATCACGCCTTAATATATTTTTCCGTGAAAGAACTATTTTTTTGTAAGGAACTTTAATATATATTCTAAGCCTTACAATAGTTGGAAACGGAAATGAAGATCTGATAGACCTTACTTTTTTGGAATCTTTAGATGATATTAGCTCTGCTTTCCCAAGGAATAAAAGAACCACAGCTCTTTGAACGTTACAGATACTCATTGCTTCATAGTTCTGATTCAGAACAAGTACTTTTCCGCTTAATTTTCCGTTCTTTGAGGGTATGCCCCAATCTTCAATGATATCATATGCCTGGTCTGATTCGAAGTCGATTTTCCTTTCAAAATTTGCAATGCAAATTGAATTAATTTATAAAAATAGCATTTTCCTGAAAAATAAACAAGGTCACTTCGTAAAACTTAATAAATCAATTGAAATATCAAAAATTTTCAATTAAAAATTTTGGTATTGCATTATTTGAGCGTAAAAACTAAAATTACGGAAATATGAACTTAAAAAAGTCTATGGTGCAATAAATACGTATTTAATTATCTAGTATATTATTGTTATCAAATAAAACCAATTACGTTAAGTTTCTTTTAGGTGCGGCAATATTAGTTGCGCTTTTTTGCTCAGTTAAAGATACTTTCTCCCAAGGCAGAGATAGAAGTAAATTCCAATTGGGATTTATAGATACTTCAGGCACTTACATTGACACATCTCTAATCAGCGATACAACAAAAATCAGGGGTCCGGTTGACTCTACTGCCAGGGTTAATAATTTCAAATATGATAAAAACGATGAGCCTATCCCCTCATTCGGTGATTACAGATCATCGCTACTTCTTTATAATTCTCAGGGAATTGATTACAGAGTGACGTTTGATTCACTCAATAATGTAATTATTACAGAATCTTTTGAAGGTGAAGAATTCAAAGTACCCCGTGTTATCCCTCTGGATAAATATATAGAGGTAAGAAGCCGTTTGGAAATTCAGAATCAATTCTATAATATAGTTGCTGAAAAATACCAGATCGATACTGAAGATGACCTGACAAAACTGTTTAAGAATATTACCGAAATTACCATTCCCCTGCCATTTGCAAGTGAAACAATTTTCGGTCCGCCTACTATTAATTTAAAGATAAACGGAACAATTGATATTACTGCTTCTTATTCAAGAAGCAGTAATGACCTGCAGACAATATTATCGGAATCACAGAACCAGAACAATATTAACTTTAAACAGGAAGTACAGGTAACTACAAAGGGAACAGTTGGAGATAAGCTTACAGTAGATGCTGACTGGAACTCTCAGCGTACGTTTGAATTTGAAAATCAATTAAAACTTAAATATACAGGCTATCCTGATGAAGTAATTCAAAGTATCGAAGCAGGTAACGTATCGTTGATAACACGCTCAAATTTAATAGGAAGCACACAGGCATTATTCGGTGTTAAAGCTGAATTCAAACTTGGACCTTTAACACTTACTACAATTGCCTCTCAGAAAAAAAGTGAGCAAAAAAAAATAGATATTACAGGTGGTTCAGTTGAAACTCCTTTTGATATTTCTATTTTTGATTATGCGGAAACAAATTACCTGCTTGATGAAAACTGGGGACAGTATTTTACCAGTTATTATACTACTGGTATTTCACCTATTGATATAACAGATATCCAGGTTTGGGTATATGCTGAACCAAATAACACAAATAAAAGATCCGTGTACGGCTCAGATACATTATCTAATAGACCGGTTGGCGGCTATATTTTAGTAGATAGCACTACAGCCGTGCTTGGGCATACTTTAATTGGAAATTTTGTAAAACTTGACCCATCTGAATATACACTGAACCGATATGCGGGATATATAACTTTAAACGGAAACTTACAGGCATATGGTAAAGATGCTATTGCAGTAGCGTATAAGTACAATATTACAGGTCAATCCAATATTCAGGTTGGTGATTTTGTAAATGAAGTGCCTTCAGGCGCAAAGCTAAAATTAAGATTGCTGCGATACGAAAGCCAGAAACCCCCTGACCAGGATACAAACTATACAAGATTGTGGAACAGAATGCTTAAGAATATCTACAATCTTGGTGTAAGAAATGTTAAGAACGATGCATCTAATTTGACGTTTAATATATATTACAATGAGCCAGGTCAGACACCAAATCCCAGTTACACTGGGCCCGGTCCAACAGGAAAAACTTATTTAAATCTGGTTGGATTAGATCACAGGGTAAACGGTGACCCTAGCAGCAATTTACCAAATGGAGATAACTATTTTGATTTCTTTCCTAATAACACAATTGACCTTTTGAATGGTAATATTATTTTCCCTAATCTCAGGCCATTTTCTCAGCTTCTTGACACATTGGGTGTTGATTCTTCTTTCATAGGTAAGAATGATACAATATATACATCTTCTAAATCTACTGCGCAAAACTTTGGTAACCTGAAATTCAACTTAAAAGGAACTGCAAAAGGTGATGCTTCATCAAGGTACTCTCTTGGGTTCAACCTTGTAGAAAACAGTGTGAAAGTATTTAATGGTTCAAATGAGCTTGTTCCGGGAATTGGTTATTCAATTGATTACTCTACCGGTGAGTTAGTTATTATTGATGCAAGCGCGCTTATTGCCGGCGCAAACCTGAAAATAACATATGAGACAAACGACCTTTTTCAGCTGGCATCAAAAACTTTAATAGGTACAAGGGCAGAACTGCAATTTAATAAAACCAGTTATCTTGGTTTTACACTGATTAATTTAAAACAACAGACATTAAATAATAAAATAAGAATTGGTGAAGAACCCACAAACAATACAATTATCGGATTTGACGCATCAACGGATATAAAAACAAATTTCCTAACTAAGTTAGTTAATAAAATACCGGGATATAATACCAAGGAAGAATCAATTTTGAACCTCAAAGGTGAAGTTGCATTTATGCTGCCTGACCCCAATACTTTAAAGAGTATAATACCTGGTGATAATGGCGAGGCAATTGCATACATAGATGATTTTGAAGGAGTAAAGAAAACCATTCCATTAGGATTAAACCCGCTTTCATGGACTCTATCATCTATACCTTATGATGATATTCTTGTACCTGGTGTTTTTTCTGATGAAGATAGGGATAGTTTGATGAGCAGAAAAAGAGGAAAACTAAACTGGTATAATCTTTTAAACAACGTTCCTATTGCTGAAGTATATCCTAACAGAAGTGTTGCAACAAACCAGAACCAGTCATTGACTCCTTTCGTATTGGATATAAAGCCTGATTCAGTTGGAGCGTATAATTACATTAAAAAAAGTGAGTTTGATCTTGAAGGTAACCCCAAAGATAAATGGAGCGGGGTATTCAAGTTTATCAATTCTTCACAAACTAACCTGCTTGATGAGAATATAAATTATATTGAAGTATGGATGCAGGTAAATGGAGGAAATCCTTTAGCAAACGATTCTGCCAAAATGCTTATCGATCTTGGTTCAATGTCGGAAAGAATAATTACAACGAAACGAATGCCTTTAAATACAACAGATCCTACTATCAATTATCATACAGAAGACAGGAATGGGAGCGGTCAGCTTGATGTTGGCGAAGATAATGGTATTGATGGCAGACCAAGCAATACAACTAATGGCATAACCGGTGAAAATGATTATTTCCCGGAACTATCTTCCGAAACAGGAGGAGACCCAAGCCGTGATAATTATTCATGGACACAGGGAAGTTCAGTGTATACTTCTTTTAACGGAACTGAATTAAATGCTACAAATCTTACAGAAGCAAAAAGACTTGATACTGAAGATTTGAATAATAATGGGAATTTAGATCTGATTAATAATTATTTTGAATATTCCATTCCTTTGGATTCAGCTTCATTCACTAACCATCCGTTCGTAGCAGGAGGCGGAAATGCCGGCTGGTACCAGTTTATTATTCCTTTGGATGAATGGAAAAGAACAGTTGGAGCCAATGTTTCTTTTACTAATATTCAATACGCAAGGATATGGTTCAAAGGTTTTGAACAGCAGACTCAGATAAAAATTGTTGATTTTAATTTGGTTGGTAACCAATGGGTAAAATCAAATAAAAATGATACTACATATACTATTTCAGTTGTAAATATTGAAGATAACGCCAATATTTACTCCCCTCCTGTTGAAGGGTTAAGACAAAAAGACCAAACACAGGTAGATCAAAATGTATTATCAAACGAGCAGTCTATTTCTCTTGATGTTTCAAATATACTTCCAGGGCAGGGCAAATATATCTTCAAATCTTATAACACAAGACCGCTTGACCTGATTAATTACAAAATATTAAAAGTATTTGTCAATGGTGATTCATCATTCACATTTACAAATCCTGATAAATATGATGCATCTGTTGTAGTAAGGATCGGTAACGATACTTCAAATTATTATGAATACAGAGCGCCTATAAGACCTGACCAAAGACCGCATACACCTTGGAATACGCTTAATGAAGTGATCATTAATTTAAGTGATCTTACGGCTATAAAACAAAAAGTAGATAGCACCGGATTAATTCATTACGAACCGGTAAGCAACGGTCCTCCCGGTTCATATTACGGCGTAATAGGAAGTCCCTCTATTAGAGATGTAAGGCAAATAACACTCGGAGTTTATAACAACAATAGCGATCCTATTATTACCAGAGATTTGACAGGTTCGGTTTGGTTTGATGAAATGAGGGTAATTAAAACCAATGATGCAAGCGGTTATGCTTTCACATTAAGCGCGGGTTTAAAAATTGCGGATCTTGCAACATTAAATTTTTCATACAATAAAACTGATCCTAATTTTCACTCTCTTGAAACCAGTTTTGGAAATAACACTACTGCCAATAGCTGGGAATTTTCAGGGTTAGTAAACGCGCATAAACTGCTTAATGCTTTATTATCAAAATATGTTTCAGTAAAGTTCAAGGATTTCTTTACTATTCCAATTTCATTTTCACATCAGGAAATTCTTGATAAGCCCAAATATCTGCCTGCAACGGATATTGAACTTGAAACTGCCGCTAATAATAAATACGCTGAGATATTTGCGCAAACAGGTGATGCAAACCTTGCCGCTTATTACGCTGACCGTATTAGAGTAGCTTCCCAAACTTTAAGAATTGCTAACAAATTTTCGGTTACAGGTATGAAATTTACATTCCCCGGTGAAAACTTTTTTGTAAAACAATTATTGAATAAGCTCGAAGTAAATTTTGTAAGAAATTCATACACAGAACGATCGCCTTCACTTGAAAGCAAATATGCTTGGGATATGAACGGCTCTGTTGGTTTAAGTTCAGATATTGACCTGATGAATTCTATAAATCTTAAAATTGGAAAATTTCTCCCCTTTGGAGAAGAATTTAAGGAAGCAAGAATGTATTTCTTCTTTCCGTTTATGCCACTGGCGCCTTTATTCACAAATAATATTGCATTATCAGGCAGCTTCAGCAGAAGACGCGGAGATGAAAAATTGAGATCCAGTTTCGAGAGTAGTCCTACTTCCAGGCAGTTTGACGCTAACAGAGGCTTTACAATGAACTGGAAATTCATTGAAAACTGGATTATTGATATGCAGGGTGATTATTCATTCCGTGTTGGGAGTGACTTAACCGGTTTTGAAACTCTAAATGATTCTGCCCGTACAGAAAGAACTGAATCACAAATTTTCGATGATATTTTCTTTAATAAGAATGGTTTAATTGACTGGGGAAAAGATCTTGACTATTCACAAACAGTTTCTTTTAATCCTAAATTTAATATTCCAGGTTTAAGAGAGTTTATTGATCTTACAAGCAGTTACAGAGTAATTTACGGCTGGCGCGCGTCACAATTCAATAATTCACAGGGTAGTAATGTCCAATATTCCTCGGATCTTCAGGCATCTGCAAGTCTTAGACTGAATAATATATTTAATTTATTCAAGAACAAAAGCAACATATTAGGAGGCTCACAAAAAGGCTTTCAGGATCAAAATCCACAGGATATATTAAAACTGTTAGGCACATTTATCCCTGACCAGGTATCTGTTACTTATGCCCAGTCAAAACAATTGCTAAATCCTGCAATACTGGGAAGACCCGGTTTCGGTAATTTCTGGATGCAGCTTGGAGCAAAAGAAAATTTAGGACCTTCCAGAATGTACCAGTTAGGCTGGATTACAGACCCGGGAAAAAGAGTGCCATTTACCACACTTGTTGATAATAATAATTTAAATAATACTTATACTTTAAATACTTTTATTAATCCTATTTTTCCGAATAATTTGAAAATCAATTTTACTTATAAAACCAGTACAGGCACAATTAACGCTTTAACATATAATTCAGATGAATTTGGTTATATTGGACTACCAGTAAATTCACTTGAAAACAGAACTATCACAAGACCCAGTTTTTTTGTTTCATTAGGTGATAATGAAAGTGATGTAGCTAATAAGCTTGGCACTCCAGATGATCCATTAACACAGGCAAAGATTATTTCTGAAAATTTCGAAAAGAATTTGGTATCCTCTCCCTTTCCCAGTTGGACTCTTTCATTATCCGGTTTAGAAAAATTTGAAATGTTCTCTAACTTTGCGCAATCTGTAACTATAGAAAGCGGTTACTCCAGTGAATACAGAAAAATAATAAGTTATGACGGAAGAACACCAGAATATATAAGCGCTCAGGCATTATCATCCGGATTCACACCGCTGATTGGTGTTAATTTTAATTTTAAACAAATATCGGGAGGCACTCTAACTGCATCATTTAAGATTAGTAAAACCAATAATTTTAATTTAGACCCAAGTAACGCAAAGTTAACAAATACAGCAACAAATGATCTGGCAATAAATGCAAGCTATACAAAATCAGGTTTTTCATTACCAATATTTGGTTTATCACTGGAAAATAACTTAACGATTTCATTTTCTTATACCAGAACTAAGAATGACCCATTGGTATTTTCATATCAAAACTTTTCATGGAATTCAAACTCACAAAATGGTTCAACTTCAACATCTTTAAATCCTTCAATACAATATAATCTTTCAAGAAGCGTAACAATGCAGCTTTTTTATAAATACACAAAAATTGAACCTACAGGAACTAACCTGCAAATAACAACAAGGACAACTAATGAAGCCGGTTTGAATATTAGATTGCAGATACAATAATTTGGAAGTATTTACACTTGTGCTTGGATTACTTGCGGCGTGTTTAACAACTTTCGCTTACCTCCCCCAATCAATTAAAGCTATTAAGACAAAGCATACAAAGGATATTTCATTCCCAATGGTTATAATGCTTGAGTTTGGATTAATAACTTGGCTAATTTACGGAATTTTAATCAGCAGTGTTCCTATTATCGCAGCTAATACTGTGTCAATTGTATTTATGTCTACAATCCTTTACCTGAAAATTAAGTATAAATAGCGAATTCTTATTATATTTCTTTTAATTTTCAGAATTTTTATATTCGTAACTTTATAACTGAAATCTTGCGCCCATAGCTCAATCGGATAGAGCGACAGCCTTCTAAGCTGTAGGTTTCAGGTTCGATTCCTGATGGGCGCACATAATTGTTGATTCATAGTGCTCATTCGGATAGAGCGATCCCGCTCAAGCGGGATAGGTTTCAGGTCCCGTTCCTGATGGGCGCACATAATTGTTGATTCAAACTACAATTATCAAAATACTGATAATTGTTTCTTATTTTCATGGTGAGCGTAGTTCAGTTGGTTAGAGCACCAGATTGTGGCTCTGGATGTCGGGGGTTCGAATCCCCTCGCTCACCCCAAAAATTTCATTAGTTAATGCAGGTAAATTACTCAAATCCCTTAATTAACTGCCATTTTTCATTGATTTTTAAAGACTTTAAAATTATATTTGTTTCTTAGATTATATAGGAATTTCCAAAATTACAGAGGATTAGCTTGAGAAAAAACAGGTTTAGAATTATTTTAACGGTATTATTTTTAGGACTTGCCCTATACTTCATCTATCCGACTTATAAGGATTATGAGTTCAATAAAGATATCAAAAAACTGGCAAATCAGCAGGATAGCGCTGCTTTTTTTGATAAATACGGCAATGATATTCTTAAAGCCCGTGAAGACAGGATCAAATTAGGGCTTGACCTTCAAGGGGGCATGTATGTTATCATGGAAGTTGATATTGCAAAACTTTTACATGATCTTGCAAAAAAACAAGATGAAACTCTCAATCAAGTTTTAACTGCAGTAAGCGAGCAGTCAAAAACTTCAGATGAAGATTTTGTCGATCTTGTTGATGTAAAACTTAAGGAAAAAGGACTTTCACTAAAAGCGTATTATGGTGAAATAAGGGATGATGATTCAAAGATCAAAAGTGACCTTAAAACTGAAGTTGAAAACGCAATTGATAGGGCTATAGAGGTTGTCAGGAATAGAATTGATCAGTATGGAGTCTCTGAACCAGTTATTCAGAAAAAAGGTTCTTCAAGGCTGGTTGTTGAGCTTCCAGGAGTAAGTAACGTTTTGGAAGTTAAAAAACTACTTCAGGGTACTGCCCTGCTTGAGTTCAAGCTTGTTATTGACCCGCAGATCGCAGTTAAAGTGATGGAAAAAGTTAATACATACCTTGCCGGTGGTAATCTTGATTCATTGGTAAAAGCTGACTCTTTAAGTAAGATTACTAAAGTAGATACCACTAAAAAAGATACCACAAAACTTACTGATAAGAA
>JANPBV010000441.1:0-4028 GCA_031430615.1 Ignavibacteria bacterium
ATAAAAAGCCTGGATCCTTCACTTCGTTCAGGATGAGGAAACAATTTGGAAACTGAATATAAGTATTTAACTGACATTAACAATCCCAATGACCTTAAAAAACTGAATCTGACAGAATTAAAAGTTCTGGTAGATGAGATAAGGGAATTTCTTGTTGATACAATATCAAAAATAGGCGGACATCTTGGAGCATCGCTTGGTGTTACTGAGCTTACTGTAGCGCTTCATTATGTGTTCAACACTCCCGATGATAAGCTTATTTGGGATGTGGGGCATCAGGGCTATATTCATAAGATACTTACAGGCAGAAAAGAACAGCTTAAGACAATAAGACAATATGGTGGCATCAGCGGTTTTTTAAAGCGCGCAGAGAGCGAATATGATGTATTCGGAGCAGGACATGCAAGCACTTCGCTTAGCGCAGCGCTTGGTGTTGCTACTGCCCGTGATTTCCTCAAGAAGAAATTCAAAGTTGTTGGTATTATTGGTGATGGCTCTATGACAGGTGGTATGGCTTATGAGGCAATGAATAATATCGGTCTATTGAAAAAAGATATGATAGTAGTACTCAATGATAATAAAATGTCAATTGCGCCGAATGTATGGTCATTGCATAATTATTTCAATGAGTTCTTATCAAACCCATCATACAATAAGTTCAGGAATTACGTTTGGGATGCAACAGGAAAGCTTGATCCAAAAATTGGCGACAGGTTAAAAAGATTTGCTGCAAAAGTTGAAGGCGGTTTAAAAGGTGTTGTTACACCGGGTATGCTTTTTGAAGCTTTAGGGTTCAGGTACTTTGGACCAATTAACGGACATAATATTGTAAATGTTGTAAAGATATTTGAAGAGATAAAAGATTTTTCGGGTCCGTTACTTGTGCATGTAGTAACAGAAAAAGGACACGGATACAAACCGGCTAAGAATCATTACCAGAAATTCCACGCTTCAACACCGTGGGATAAAGATACAGGACTTGCAATCAAGAAATCAGGAGGCTCACCTGCATACACAAAAATTTTCGGAGATGCTTTGGTTGAAATATGCAAAGAAAATGAAAAGGTTGTAGGCATAACAGCTGCAATGCCCGATGGAACGGGCCTGGATATACTGCAGAAAGCAATGCCTGAGAGATATTTTGATGTTGGGATTGCCGAGCAGCATGCGGTAACATTTGCGGCTGGCATGGCTACGGAAGGATTCACACCTGTTTGCGCAATATATTCATCATTTATTCAAAGAGCATATGACCAAATAATCCACGATTGCGCTATTCAGAAATTACCTGTGATTTTTGTTATGGATAGAGCAGGTATTGTAGGCGCTGATGGTCCTACTCATCACGGCTCGCTTGATCTCAGCTTCTTCCGGTGCATTCAGGGTGTGGTTGTAATGGCTCCAAAGGATGAACAGGAATTAAGAGATATGCTCTATACTGCTACTCTATACAAAAAAGGACCTATCGCAATACGCTACCCGCGGGGCAATGCTCTTGGAGTTGAAATAAAACCATTTGCTCAGATTCCAATAGGTAAAGGCGAGATTGTTGAAAAAGGAAATGATGCGGCAATCATTGCAATTGGCAGTATGGTAGATGTTGGTATGAAGGTAAGACGTGAGCTTGCAAAAGAAAATATTGATATTGAAGTTGTTAACGCAAGATTTGTAAAACCGCTTGATGCTGTGCTATTGAAGGATGTATTTTCGAGACATAAAAAAGTAATTACACTGGAAGATAATGTAATTACGGGTGGATTTGGTTCAGCGATTCTAGAATTTATGAACCAGCATAATATCAAGGATGTTGATGTAATAGTTCACGGCTTGCCGGATAGATTTGTTGAGCATGGTACGCCTGATGAACTATTCCGTGACCTGAAGCTGGATGCAAAAGGTATTTCGGAAATTATAAAAGACCATTTGCTTTCAAAAGAGAAGGTGAATATTTAATTGTTTAAAGAACTGAGAATAATTCTGTATACTGCAATTATTGTGAGCGCGGTTTTTTTCTACGCTTCATGCGGAAATGAAAGTCCTGTAGATTCCGGAACAACTGAAACACTGTTGTATGAAGAATCCGGGTTGGTTGATAGTGTTGTGGTGACAGGCTGTTATGATTACACGCGTTACAGGTTCTTAAATGATACATTCTATTTTAGTGGATACAGGAAACTGAGAGTTGAATTTGAAAGTTTAACTTCCAGCAATCGCGCAAGGATATCATTTGTAAGCTATAATGCTGCTGTAACAAACCAGATCCTTTACTCGAAAAATAACGAAGAAGTAAATATGAATCATAGTTTTGAAATTAGCGCGCCGGTTGATACAACATGGTTTGAGCTCAGACTTTTTCTGAGCCCTCAGGTTTGTGGCGAAAATGAATATAAGTTTATAAGGGCGCGTGATCTTAAAATTTATGGAATTAAATAGTATAAGATAATTAAGGACGGAAATAGTTGGAAAAATTGGAACTCGAAAAATATATACCCATTGAAAGTCTTACCGGTGATGTCTATCCCGTTAAAGATACAGCAAAAAAACTGTATGTAGAAACATACGGCTGCCAGATGAACTATGCCGATACTGAAATTGTAAACGGCATTATGGGTAAAAGTGGTTACGATATTACTGAAAATATTGATGACTCGGCGATAATACTTATAAATACATGCAGTATTAGAGAAAATGCTGAGGCAAGAGTATTACAGCGTTTAACCGAGATAAAAAAATATAAGAAAAAGAATCCAAAGCTGGTTGTTGGAATTATAGGCTGTATGGCTGAGAGATTAAAACGTGATCTTGTAACGAAAAAAGGTGTTGTTGATCTTGTCTTGGGACCCGATGAATACAGAAAACTGCCTTCATTAATTGATAATTTAATTGATACCGGTGAAAAAGGCATTGCTGTAAAACTCTCACGTGTTGAAACTTACGATGATATCCTTCCATTACGTAAAGAAGGCATCAGCGCGTGGCTATCAATTATGCGTGGCTGTGATAAGTTCTGCAGCTTCTGCGTGGTTCCATATACTCGCGGCAGAGAAAGAAGCCGTCCGCTTGAGGGAGTCATTAGAGAAGTAAAGCAATTAAGGGATGAAGGATTTAAGGATGTAACTCTGCTTGGACAGAATGTAAATTCATACATAAGCGGTGAATATGATTTCTCTGATCTGCTGGAAGCATGCGCAAAAGCTGTGCCGGATATCAGGTTACGATTCACTACTTCACACCCGCAGGATCTTTCACTTAAGCTAATCGAAACGATTGCTAAATATGATAATTTATGTAATTATATCCACCTGCCGGTTCAGTCAGGGTCAAACCGTGTGCTGGAGCTGATGCAAAGGAGCTATACAGTTGAGCACTACATGAAGATTATGGATAATATCAAAAAAATACTACCTGAAGCGACACTTTCAACCGATATTATCACAGGCTTCTGCACAGAAACAGAAGAAGATCACAAAATGACTCTGGATATTATGAAAGAAGTGAGATATGACGGGGCGTATATGTTCAAATACTCACCCCGCGAAAAAACAAAAGCATGGAAGATGGAAGATGATGTTGATGAAGAAACAAAAACACGCAGGCTTATGGAAATTGTTGAAGTGATGAGAGAAATTTCAAATGAAAAGAACATTGAGGCAGTGGGTAAAGAGTACGAAGTAATAATTGAAGGTATAAGCAAGAAATCTGATAAAATGCTATTTGGCAGAACAGATGGGAATAAAACAGTAATTATTCCGTTGAATGGAACTATGCCAGGTGAAAAAATTATGGTTAAGATAAACAGGGCAAATTCAGCGACATTATTTGGGGAAGCAGTATCGGTAAATTGAAATTATTTGCACCATTCAAAATATTTTAATTGTATCAGGAGTATTAATTAAATAAGTTGAATAAGGAATTACATAATAGCGAATTGCTCGGGGATTCGATTCCTATTGTAGAGTTAAGGGAGATCATTAAACAGGTTGCCCCTACAGATGTTACAGTGCTTATAACCGGTGAAAGCGGCACAG
>JANPBV010000442.1:0-4022 GCA_031430615.1 Ignavibacteria bacterium
CGTTGTAGAAAACTATACCATAGGAAAGGTTAATTTCATCTTTCCTTACATTTACAGGCAGCAGGTTAGAATATTTTTCAATAAACCACTTGATCCATTCTAACTTGCCAAGCTGAAGAGCAACAAATACATAATCCCTGAAGTTGTTTACAGGGAAGTTACCTACGGTCAGATCCTGAACTATCCCTTCTTCAAGCTTTCTGTTATAAAGTCTGAATAATTCATCGTAATAATGAATTTGATTATTGTTTGTCTTTTCTATACAGTAATTGATAAGAAGCTGATATTGCAAGAGCCGGTACGGATCATTTGATGATTTAGAAATTGTTTCAAAATGTTCAAATGCAATTTTATAATAATTATCATCTGATTTTACTGAAAATGCTTTGTATATATTGTAATGAAAAGAAACTTCGCTGTATAACTCTGTATAATTTTCTTTTATAGTCTTAATAAAGTTTTCTGTATTGTTGTCTGTTAAAAAATTCAGACCCTTTGCCGCAAGGTCACTTGAAGTTAAATTCTTCTGCTGAAGTAGTTCTGTTAAATGTAGATAGTGGTTAATAATATAGCTTGCGCTGTGATATATAACCTGGGCATTAATATTATCCATAAATGGTTCGTTAATATTCTGAAAAATATAATAACTGCCTAATTGCTGAAGCAGCTGATAATAATAATGATTTGATTCAAGACTTTTTTCTATACTCTGAAATCTGTTTAAACTTGTATTTATCTTTTGTTTAAATAAATTGTATGAAGAATTATTCAGATGATATGTGCTTACAGTAATATTGAATAACATTTCATTATTATTAATTTCATTTATTACAATAAATTGTTCTGCAATAATATATAACTCTGAAAGCCTGTTCCAAATGCTTCTTTGCTTCATTCCGGTTTTCTCAGAAAGCATTTGAATAAATTTCCCTGTGTTAATATCTTTAAACATATACTTTTCAATATTTGCTAGCAGATTGCTGAAATCTCTACCTTTATTAAAGAACGGGGCTTTGGCAAATTTTCTGAAATGTTTTAGTTTGTTCTTTTCAAGGCTGGAATAGAACTGAACAAATTTTATTTTTATCATTTTTAATGGGTAATATAATTGACATAATATTGCAAATATAGCTAATAAATATACATAATTCAGTAAAATAATTGGGTAAGATTTGCTAATTTTATCTTTGTTTTCCCACTTCATTAATTATATTTTTAAATAGTTCAAATTTAAAAATTCAATAGAGGGAGCTTAAGAAATGAAGAAAATTACATTTCTCTTAATCTTATTATTCACAGCTTTAAATATATATTCACAATCAGGCGGCTGGCAATGGGTACACCCAAGGCCACAAGGTGGGTATGTACAGAACATGAAAATGATAGATGCCAATAACTGGTATGCTATGTGCGATTACGGTGTAATGATGAAGACATCAAATGCAGGGACTAACTGGACAGCATTTTCTATCGGGTACCAGAGTACATTATACCCGGGTGCAGGAATTTATACAAATCTTCTGAGTGGATGGTTTTTTGATGTAAATAATTTTCTCTTAGGAACTGCTTCTTCGCGTGGAATTGTCAGATCAACTAATGGCGGTATTACTTTCGATACAACACAGGTGCTTGCAACTGGTTCCGGTTCAGTTTATGATTTCCATTTCATCAATGCACAGACCGGGTATTTCTGCGGAACAAGTACTCTTAAACTGCAAAAAACTACAAATGGCGGTTTAAACTGGGTTCAGGTACCTAACCTTGGAACGGCAACTTTGTATTCGGTTAATGCAACAGATACTAACAACATAATTGTAACATCAACATCAGGTAATATTTTTTATACAACAAATGCCGGTGTTAACTGGATAACTTCAAATATTGGGACTTCAAACACACTCTATGATTCAAAATGGATAAATTCATCAACTGGTTATTTATGCGGTTCTTCAGGTTGTTTCAGGTATACTACAAATGGCGGAGCAAACTGGCAGGGAACAAATCCACCGACAACCAGCACAATGAACAGGGTTTTAGTATCAGGTTCAACAATTTTTGTTGGCGGATTTGATCAAACAAATATATACAGTACAACAGATAACGGCGCAACATGGAATTCTATTCCATTTTCTGCTTCAGGGCAGTATTCATCATTTAATATATATTCTATGGATATTGTTGGCACAACAATGCTTGTGGCAGGTACGTACGGACTTATGAATAAATCAACTAATTCAGGTGCAAACTGGACAACTGCTTCTTATCATAGAGGTGTTGGAAACATGGTCGATGTATACGCCGGATCAGGCAATGGCAGGGTTATAGCAATAAGCTCAAATACAGGCGCAACTGATGCATTATTATTTTCAACTAACGGAGGAATTGATTGGACTGCATCAACAGGCACAGTTCCCAATAATATTTTAAGCGATTTGAGCATGAGAAATTCAACAACAGGTTATGTTGTCGGAAGGTTTGGTATATTCTGGAAGACAACAAATGGCGGGGTGTCATGGGATACTTCAAGAAGCAGCAACCCGACATTAACACCTTATTTCTGCAATGGAGTAGATTTTGTAGATGATAACACAGGCTGGGTTACAGGAGGTGTTTCAGGGCCGGGTGGCAGCACAAAAATATGGAAAACTATTGATGGGGGGATAAACTGGGTTGAGCAAACGCAAAACTATACAGGTCCTGTTGGTGTAAGAATTGAATTTATTGATGCCAATACAGGTTATACCGTTGGCGTAAATCAGGCGCAAAAAACAACTAACGGAGGCACAAACTGGTTTTATGTTACAACGGGTTTGAATACAACATCGAGTTATAATTCGCTTGTTCTTACCGATGCCAATACAGCTTTTACATCTAACACAAATGCCCAGATATTTGGGACAACAGATGGCGGAGCTAACTGGGCGAATTTAAACTTCCCGTTAACAGGTATTGGTACTCTTTTCTGTACCGATTGGTTAAATGCCAATACAGGTATGGTTGCAGGTATATTCGGAACTGTGGGTAAAACCTCAAACAGAGGCGCAACGTGGGAGATTAGCCAGACCGGCGGATATACTACAATGGGTATTGATATGGTTAGCAGCGATACTGCATTTGCAGTATGCGGGAATGCATTTGGGGGAGAAATATTTAAATATGTACGTGCATTAACCGGTACTATAACATGGAGCAATGAGATTCCATCTGAATATTCATTAAGCCAGAATTACCCTAATCCGTTCAACCCTGTTACCAAAATAAAATTCACATTACCAAAAGAAGGTAATGTTACATTGAAAATATTTGATATAACCGGGCAGGAAGTTAAAACACTTATTAATGGTCTAAGTTTCAGAAGCGGAACTATAACATATGATTTTAACGGTTCAGAGCTCTCATCTGGCGTGTATTTTTATTCATTTTTTGTTGATAACAACAGAATTGATACTAAGAAAATGATCCTGGTAAAATAGTAATTCAACAATAAAACAGAACCGGTATCAGTGCTACAGAGGTAATTTCGATAAGGGTGTATCCTATTGAAAACAGAATGATACCGGTTTTATAATAATGAAAAATGAAAAAAATATATATTATATTTCTATTTGCATCATGCTTAACTCTTTTTTCACAGAATTATCAGGATTGGAAATTTATGCATCCAAAACCACAGCCAAACCTGTTAAGAAGAATTGATATGGTTGATGCAAACACATGGTTTACAGTAGGCGCAAACGGTACATTTATGCGTACTACAAATGCAGGCGTAAACTGGTATTTCCATCATTATGCCGGCAGAGTTGGGGCAACTTATGATGTATCACAAAACTATCATGTATGGTTCTTCAATTCTATAACAGGAATTGTTGCAGGTGATAAAGGTTATATTGGCAGAACAACAAATGCAGGGGTTACTTTTGATTCAGTTACAACAGGACTAATTATTCCATTAAATCAGCGTACACAAGGAATTTGGTTTTTTGATAATAATACAGGTTATGCCGCTGCAGGCAGTGGAAGCG
>JANPBV010000443.1:0-6872 GCA_031430615.1 Ignavibacteria bacterium
AAACCCGATATCAATTAAAACGTCATTACCCGATATGGCAACAACTTTTCCTTTTGCTATCTCGTTTTCTTTTATAACATTAAAGGTCTTTTCGTAAAGCTCAATGTATTTTTTAAATTCTTCTTCGCTGTAATCTTTTGCAACAAAATCTTTTGTTTTAATTATCGGCGGTTTTACTTCTTCAATCGCATCGGTTAGTGTTTCGTTTGGTGAACTCATCGTTTATTAAAATTCTCCGTAAATATAATTTAATTAATAAAATTCCCCCGCCTGCCGTTCTTTGGCATTCAGGAGCGTTATTTTAAAGATCCACTGCATCTTTAATTGGAATTTAGTGGAAAAGAATACAAATATGCTGATTTTTTGCAAGAGTTTCAAGGCAGGGAATGAGTAAGTAAACCGAAAGTAAATTTATGTTAATTAATAATTTGTATGACTTTAATTATCCTTTCTTTAAACTTGCTGTCATTCGTATTTTCAAGAAGTTTCTCAAGATATGGCTTTGATGTCGGGTCTTTTGCCTTCTCAAGCAGTCCAAGTATTACACCCTGAGTGCTTCTGGGCTTTTCTAAAAGCATATTATTCTTTTAAATTAAGAATTGGGTTCCCCTTAAATAAAATAAAAAAGGGGGTTTCAACCCCCCTTTTAAATGCTATTTTTCTGATTTTTGACAAGCAGCCTTTTTAATGATGTTACTTAAGTAATATCATCTTTCTGGTTTCAACAAAGCTGCCTGCGCTAAGTTTATAGTAATATACACCGCTTGAAAATTTAACCGCTGACCAATCTGCTTCGTAAGTTCCTGCGTTTAATTGCTCGTTGACAAGTGTTTCCAATTCCCTGCCGAGCGCATCATAAATAACAATCTTTGCAAACGAACTCTTAGGCAAAGCAAATTGAATTTTTGTTGTCGGGTTAAACGGGTTAGGGTAGTTTTGCGAAAGAGAATATTGATTTGGGACTTCCGAATTAATATTTATTATTCCAACAACATTACCTGTAGGGTTGCGCTTGTAGTATATCTCATAGTTCCCGTTACGCTGGTCATACCATACAACATGCACGACAACACCTGATACTGAAACAATACAACCACTTGAATAAGCCGGGTCGTTCGTCAGCCGCGTATCCGCTTCCCAGTTTATGCCTCCGTCCGTCGAGCGTTTGTAGTATATTTCAGAATTCCCGTCACGTAAGTCATTCCATAAAACATGCACCACCTGACCGGAGACTGATACAGAAGGATTCTGTGAATAATCAGGAGCATTCGTCAGCCGTGTATCCGCTCCCCAGTTTACACCTCCATCCGTTGAGCGTTTGTAGTATATCTCATAGTTCCCGTCACGTAAGTCATTCCATACAACATGCACAACCTGACCGGATACCGAAACGGAAGGATACACTGAATGAACAGGGTCATTCGTCAGCCGTGTATCTGCTTCCCAGTTATTTCCTCCATCCGTTGAGCGTTTGTAGTATATCTCATAGTTATTGCTCCCGTTACGAGTGTCCATCCAAACAACATGCACAACTTGACCGGATACAGATACGGAAGGCCAAAGTGAATTAGCAGGGTCATTTGTCAGACGTGTATCTGCTCCCCAGCTTACGCCTCCGTCTGTTGAGCGTTTGTAGTATATCTCATTGCCTCCATCACGACTGTCATACCATACAACATACACAACCTGACCGGATACTGAAACGGAAGGACCCCCTGAAATAGCGGGGTCATTTGTCAGACGTGTATCTGCTCCCCAGCTCACACCTTCATCTGTTGAGCGTTTGTAGTATATTTCATAGTTCCCGTCACGCCTGTCCATCCAAACAACATGCACAACTTGACCTGATACTGAAACGGAAGGGTTCCATGAATCATTAGAAGCATTCGTCAGGCGCGTATCTGCTCCCCAGCTTGTGCCTCCATCTGCGGAGCGTTTGTAGTATATCTCCCAGTTACCGTCACGAAAGTCCCACCATATAACATGCAAAACATCACCGTTTGCTGCTAAAGACCATGCATTATTATTAGGTGTAAAAGAATCTCCAGCGGCATTTGTGAGCCGAACATCGGGCTGCCATTGGGCGTTGACAATTGGTAATGAACAATTAATAATTAGTAATAAGAATAAAAGGTTTTTCCCTGATGGAAATCGGGATTTCACCGCGTTCAACATTTTGCACCTCTTTAGCTTTCCACAAATATACAACACAAAAGGAGCGTTTCCGCTCCCTTTGTGAATGACAGATATTGTTTTTATTTACTTCAACAGTATCATTTTCTTCGTCTCTGTAAAATCACCTGCAGACAATTTATAATAATAAACTCCGCTTGAAAATTTATCGGCTGACCAGTCCGCTTCGTAAGTGCCTGCTCGCAAATCTTCGTTAACAAGAGTTACAACTTCATTACCCAACACATCAAAGATAACTAACTTGATAAACTTGAAACTTGAAACTTGAAACTGAATTCTAGTTGTTGGGTTGAACGGATTAGGAAAGTTTTGTTCGAGTCTGTATGCTTCCGGAATTTGGTTGTTAGTGTTTCCTGTTGCAGTTAATGTATCACTTTTCATTTTGATAACAAGCCCTCCGGCATTGTTACGGCCAGCCCACCCCGTCGGACATCCGTTATACAATACGAAACTAATATGGTTAAGAGACCCCGCTGAAGTATATTCCAGCGACCAGTTATCGCCGCTGTTAGTGCTTCTGTAAACGCCAAAACTTCTTACATACCAAAAATCAGAACCGTAACCTGCAATGTGAATACTACCGCTTCCGAGAACTGTAACGCTTGTGTAAGTAGCTCCGCCATCAGTTGTTTTCATCATTCCTGTTGTACTTCCTGCCAAACCAAGTGTAGGTGTGTTGAAATGTAAGCCAGTTGAATTTAGCATTCCTGCAGTAACCCCGAAGCTCCACGTAGCCCCCGCATTGGTTGACCTATACACTTTTGTATTGTTTGTTCCAAACCAAATGTTATTTCCCATCATAACAAGTGAGTTGTTCCACCCAGCTTCAGTGCCTGCCTGCGGCAGATATAAACCGGCAGAATCCCAGGTAACTCCTGCATCGGTGCTTTTCCATAGAGACCATCTGCCACCCACAGGATCACCTGCCATAAAGCCTGTATTTGCGTTATTAAACCGGATTCCGTTAATGTATCCGCCCGTCTGCGTGAATACCTGTGACCAGGTGCTTCCGCCATTTGAGGTCCGGAAAACAGTTGTAGCCGCCGAGCACCATGCAGTATTGGAGTCAATAGCTTCTATAGAAATAATACTCGCGGAAGTTGGCGGATTAGCATTTGTCCAGGTTATACCGCCGTCAACGGTTCTTCGAACATTTCCGGAATTCCCTCCAACCCAGCAGACTAAATTGTTTATAGCTTTCACACTGCGTATATTGGACGATGCACCTGAAGTTTGGTCGCTCCAGTAATTACCGCATTGCGCAAATATGTTGTTTACAAAACCTAATATGAATATCGCAGACGATAAAATGATTAACTTTATTGTTCGCATTTTGAATTCCCTTCCGCTCATATGAGCATTAATAGATTATTATTTTAAAATTGATTTCTCTGTTTATTAAATTCACTGGTCCTTTTATTCAGTCTGCCAAAGGCCCGGAAGTTTTGCGATTGTACCAGTTAAGACGAAATAAAGTCAATTCATAATTTTTCTCAGAGAGATAATAAGCACTTACATAAACAAAAATACACTTTTATGCAGAGAGAAAGCAAAGAAAATTAAAGTTAATTGTTTACGCTTTAAAATGCAGAATAAAGGTAAATATCAAGTAAATTTAATATTTTTGAGGTATATTACAAGTAATTGTTGACGCTATAATGACTATTTTTATATGAATGAAACTAAATTAACACAGGTTCTCGCAAAACTGACAAAAGATGAATTCACAGAATTTGGGAAATTCATAAAATCTCCGTATTTCAATGAGAGAACAAGACTTGTTAAGTTTTATGGCGTGCTGAAAGAGTATTATCCGGACTTTGACCAGCTCGATTTCACAAGACCGGATGTTTTCAAGAAATTGTATCCTGCTGAAAAATTCAACGACTCAAAATTAAGAAGCGGATTCACTGCACTATTTAAGCTTGCTGAGGAATATCTTTCATACAGCGAATATAAAGCTAACAGCTTTATGATCAAAAATAATCTGCTTAAAGCTTTTAATAAGAAAGGTTTGGATAGATTATTTGTAAAAGCCCTGAATGATTCGGAAAATGATATTAACGAACATAAAATAGACATTCTTGACTTTTTCTTTCGTTACCGAGAGCTTAAGGATATAGAAATAGATTTCAATTTATCGCGTGATAAACAGATAATAGTAGGCGAAAAGGTTCTTAGGAGAGAGGAATTTGGTGTATTTCACTTTATGTTACAGCTTATGAACGGGTATGCAGATATGATAGCCAATCATTATTCTTTTAAAGCTGAATTCAAAGGATGTACTGCGGCTGACTTTTTTGAATGTGTAGATAGTGAAAAGTTTATTGGATTCCTGAAAAAAAGCGGGAACAGGTATTATCCGGTTTTAGCAATGAATTATTACATAGTAAGAGCGATGTCTGATAATAAAAATGAATCCCATATAAGAAATTTTTTAAAACTTTTTAATAAATACATTGATACTTTAACAAGAAGAGATCAGTTAACTTTGTACAACCGTTTCGAAAGTTATCTGATTATTACCCACCATATACGAAGCTCGGATGAAGTCGGAAAACTGAGTTTTGGCATTTACAAGCAAATGCTTGCCAAGAAGTTGTATGGTTCAGAAAACTTGGAATATATGCGTCTTGGATCTTTTAATAATATTTTTAATACAGCTCTTCAATTAAAAGAATTCAAATGGCTTAATGAGTTTATTGGGAGTTATATAAATAAGTTGCGCCCGGAGTTAAGAAAGAATATACTTAATATGTGCAAGGCTTATATCGAATTCAGTAAAGGTAATTTTGAAACTGCGCTCGATAACATAAATAGAGTCAATTACGAATATCCCATTTACAAATTGTCTGTAAAATATTTAATGTTAAAAATTTACTATGAATTAGATTGGTTTGACCAGCTTCACTCGTTAATCGATACATCAAAACATTTCCTTTCTAAAAATAAGCTGATGTCAGATGCGCCGATTGAGAGATATTTAAGTTTCATTAAATTTGTTGGAATACTTGCAAGAATCAAAAACATACCGGATCCTCCAAGGTTAGAATTGCTAAAGCGTGAGATTTCAGAAACCAGTAATGTCAGTGGTAAAGACTGGCTTCTTGAAAAAGCAGGAGAAATATAGAAACTCAGAAAAATAGCAGGCTCGGTTTTGAGCTGAATTAATCTTACTCAATCCAAATTCCGTCTTCCTTCATTAAGCCAATCAGTTTTTCAAGCGCATCTGGGTATGGTATTCCGCGCTCTATGACTTCTTTTCCTCGGTATAAAGATACCCAATTGGGTCCTGAGCCCACAAAACCATAATCAGCGTCAGCCATTTCACCGGGTCCGTTTACAATACACCCCATAATAGCAATTTTTACGCCCTTTAGGTGGTCAGTCCGTTTTTTTATCATTGCTGTAGTTACCTGCAGGTCAAACTGTGTCCTCCCGCAAGAGGGACAACTGATATATTCCGTTTTTGATATCCTTGTCCTTGTTGCCTGGAGTATGCCAAAGCTTACACGGTTTATAACATCGATATTATTTTCAGATCTTATCCAGATGCCGTCACCCATTCCGTCAATAAATAACGCGCCAATATCAGTTGCACTGCTTATGGTAAGCTCTTCATCATCAATTGCTTTATAGCTTCGTGAAATAATAACAGGTGTTTCAATACATTTGTTCATCAATTCAATTAATACTCTGCGCTCTTCTGCCATACCATGAGCATTATTTGTATTTAGTATCAGTACACAGAATTTATCTGCTTTAACTGCATGTAAGAGTTCATCAGTAATATCATTAATTGTGATTGAAACAAAATTTATGCGGTATGACTTTCTTTCGGCTGATAAATATTCTGAAGGTGTAAATAACGGGAATGAATCGGATTTATTTTCAAGAGTTTTCCAATAGCTGTAATCAAATATTTTCTTCAATGTACCGGGCAGTGCATAAGGCAGGTCACCAGAACCAAGATAAATAAAATCAGGCGCTAAATCACCAATGTTCCACTTATCAAGCTTAGCGGAATAATCATATGATATTTTTGCAAGTGATGACGGCTCAGAAAATTCCTTTGCATCAAGGCTTAATATTACAACAGGTACGTGATGATTTCCGATTTTATCGGTTTCATATGTTTTTCTTCGCGCGTATGAAAATGGATCGTAAGGAATTTCAATATCCATATCCGCAATGGAACTATGATTCTTGCGATTATTATATCTTTCCACAATTCTTTTGCACACGGGAATTTCAAACTCAGGGTCTTCTGTCAGTGATACTCTTATAGTATCGCCAAGCCCGTCTTCAAGAAGTGTGCCAATACCAACAGATGATTTTATTCTTCCGTCTTCACCATCACCGGCTTCTGTCACACCCAGATGCAGCGGGTAGTTCATATCTTCTTCTTCCATCTTATTCACAATCAGGCGGTATGATTCTACCATAACCTGTGTATTGGAAGATTTCATGGAAAGGATTATTTCATGGTAATTCAGGTCACGGCAAATGCGGACAAATTCAAGCGCAGATTCGACCATACCAATTGGCGTATCTCCGTAACGGTTCATAATTCTATCACTAAGCGAACCATGATTGGTGCCAATTCTCATAGCTGTGCCGTATTCTTTGCAAATTTTTACTAAAGGAGAAAATTGCTCATAAATTCTTTCAAGCTCTTC
>JANPBV010000444.1:0-1792 GCA_031430615.1 Ignavibacteria bacterium
CCGCAAGGACACTAATCATCTTTTGCCGATAACAAATGCTGTTAAAAATACTGGACAGAATATTTCAGTATGTTACCCCATTAAACAGGATGCAAATACAATACGTGATTATAAATATCTGAATCCTTCATTTTACGTTACTCAGGAAAATCTTCTTACAGTATATGATATTTCAGGGATAACAGAACTTAAAAGCATAAACCTCCGAGACCTATACCTGGAAGTTGCAGTAAACAAAGAAATAACTGACCAATTCAGGCAGACATTTCATAAATCGGTAATTTCGTTGTTTGATGAATACGGTTTGATCGATTCACACACTTCGCTTATCAATCCATTATATCTTGATTACAACGATTTAAAGATAATAAAAGATAAGAAAGCTAACATAATAATCTGTCCACGTGATCTTAATTTTTTTACAGCGCGTTATTTTCCTATTGATGATTATATAGGACACGGAATAAAATATTCAATTGCAACAGGTTGGCTTGGTGAGGACCTGCTGAAAGATATGAGACTATTCAGGAATAAGTACAAAGAGCTGAATCTATCAAGCACTGAGCTGCTTAATTCAATTACCCGGACACCGCACTCGCTGTATTTCGATGGTAATTCAGATGGCGATAACAGTTACAGAATAGATGTCAATAAACCCGCAACTTTCAGTTTCATAGATATTACTGACCTAAGGTTCCAGTTTTTCCCGGAAGAGTTTTCTTATACAGGTGTATGTGATTTTATTGTTGATAACCTGACATCAAATAATATAAGCGATGTAATGATAGAAGGTGTATTCAAAGTAAAAGATAGTAAAGTCTTAAACATTGATGAAGCCGGACTTGTAGAGAGAATTAATGAAACAAGAGAGAAACTTTATAAGACAGGAAAGTATGAAGAGCTTAAAAAGAAAAAGCAGGCAAGAGAATTTTCTGAAAAGCTTGATATGACAGGAAGAACTGATGATGAGATAAAGCTATTTTCCGAAAAGACAGAAGATGATGAGATTACAGGAGGCAATGAGGATTTCAGGATAAAGACAAAGATCCCTGCTTTCAGGCAGAAGAAAACCCCGGGGCAGAGAAGTCTGTTTGAAGATTTTGATCATGTGAGCATAGTCCAGTCTGATGATTATCAGCAAACACCTATGCTTAATCTACTAATAACTGACCCTGATTCCAGTAAAGCAGTTGAAGAAGATATTATTCAGGCAAAAACAGTAGATGAAACTATTATAAAACGCCTTGGGAATGAAAGGAAATCAGAAAACTCATCGAAACCTGTTAATACTGAAAGTAAAGTAGAGCTTCCCAAGAATGTTAAGCTTAAATTTGGTGATGATTAATGTTTATTCTTTTTCAAATTATAAACCCTGATAATAATGTATAAAAAACTTGTATGGATCCTTGCAATTATACTTCTGGTTTTACTTGGTGACAGGTTTATACTTACCCAGAACGATATAAAAATAGAAATGAAACCTGAGGTATTGCGGGCTAGCACTTCATCAGAGCTTAGAATAAATGTTTACAGGACTAACATTCTTGGATTTAAAGTTCCGTTCAGTAAAATGGAAGCACAATTTATAAATGAAGATGGAAAAAACCTGATAGAATTAAGCGGTGAGGAAACAGGAAACAGTATTATTGTAAGATCAAAAGGAATCGAAGGAGAAGCAACTTTGGGGATTTATTCATTAAAATCCGGAATGCAGATCAGGAAAGTGCTTATTAAAATACTGCCCAGGGATGTGGCTTTGAATTAGATCAAGCTTGTTCTGGCACAGGCTTAC
>JANPBV010000445.1:0-4576 GCA_031430615.1 Ignavibacteria bacterium
GGTATGTTCCTTTGGTGAGCTTTTTATCCTCGTATAAATATCCCTTTGGCTGGGTTGTTGTACCGTTACCAGTAATGAATGCAATTTTCTTCCACCCTCCCGCTCCGCTAAGAGTGACAGTTGTTCTTTCAATATCAAAGCCGGAATTATTAAGCTCAACTTCGGTTACCCAGATCAATGTTGAATTGTTATTATTAACCGATGCAGTGAAAGAGCTCATTGTAACAGGAAGCGCACCGCTGCAGATAGTGCCGCTGCCGGAATAGGTTCCGTTAATGATGATGCTGGTCGCACAAACATCAGCACCTGTACTAAGATTAATTGTTGTTCCCGCATCATAAGTAATTGTGCTGGTTGCCTGTCCATATGAAAGCTTTGCAAACAGAACAAACAGAATGATGGCTATTTTTATTAGTGGTTTCATATTTATATCCTTTAAGACCCCCTCTCGGTCTCCCACATGTCAAGGCCAGTCCTTCGGCCTAACAGGGGGTGATGTCCATCAGCTGACGGACAGTGGGGGTATATTTATTTTTCACCTAATTTAACTTCTTTTGTTTCGTTACTTTTTGATTTAAGTTTTTCTATTTCACTCACAAGAAGCTGCTGTGTTTGTTCAAATCCTGCAAGCTTTTCTTTCAGTTCATCATTTTCTGATTTTAAATCCTGTATTGCCTTAACAACTATTGGAAACAGATTCCCCGGCGTTGCTTCCCATTTTTCGGGGTTATCCTTCAGGACAAGGTTAAGATACTCCGCATTTTCGGTTCTTTGCAATTCATCAAGCTCCTGCGCTATGAATCCCGCAGTGGGAGCCTCCTGCATTTTGCTGCCGTCGGAAACGTTATCATCATACCACTCGCGTTTATCCCAATTATAAAGACGGGGTTTTAATTTCATTAAGAAATTTATGCCTAAGCTTAAATCCGTAATATTCTTTTTGTCTCTCGCATCTGATAAGCTGGTTATAGTGGTAACGTTGCAGCGAAGTGAAGTAACCTGATTATTGCCTAGAGTAATTTGGTTTGCTGCCGAGCCCGATGTTGCCTGAGCATTATAGCCTATTAACGTTAGATTAGAACCAGTGAAAACCGTATTACCTGTAAGATATCCCAAAGCTGTGTTAAAATTGCCGGTGGCGAAAAATAAAGCCTCATGTCCCACAGCTGTGTTTTCATGGCCGGCGGTGTTGTTATATAAAGACTGATATCCCACAGCTGTGTTTTGATAGCCGGCCGTGTTTTCACGTAAAGACTGTGTTCCCAAAGCTGTGTTTTCGTAGCCGGTGTTGTTGTTAAGTAATGACCAATATCCCACAGCCGTGTTTTCATAGCCGGTGGTAATGCCGGAAAGAGAATTAAACCCGATTCCTGTATTAAAGCTTGCTTCAAAGAAGAAAGAACTTGACATTGTAAAGTTACCTGCGTTAATGCCAAGAAATGTATTATACCCGTCACAATTGAACGGTTTATAATTATGCAAAAACTTATCTACTCCTTTAAATATTATTCCTGTTGTCGAGCTTGATGTGTTTTCAAGCCGGAGCGTTTTTAATATATTCACCTGTCCTGTGGATTGGTTTAAGCTCAGGTAATCTGTAGAACCGTCTTTGATTTTAAACACTCCGCTTGTGCCAAGAGTGTTGGTGATGTTCTGGGCAATTACCAGATTACATATTAAAAGATTGCAGATTAAGAATATTTTTGTTTTCATAGTATTATAAAATTGATATATTAAATTCCGGGTTAGACCTTAAATTATCTTTAGTTTGCCGTGATGAGATCTTGTTATAATACATTCTGCATGCATTTGCTATTGCCTCATCCTGGTCACCGTTTATTATTTCCTGTATTTTGTAAACAAGATTATGAGTTTCAGGTTTTAAACGGTAACCTTTTGATATTTTATTTAATTTCTTTCTGAAGCTGTTCATGCAGCTCTTCCTTTTCTGTTAATTGGAAAATTATTCTATAACAACCTGCAGGGTGTACTGGCTGCCTCCGCGGTTTGAGCCAACCACTATCTGGTAATCACCTTTTGCCGGCAGTATTCCTTCCCACCTTGTTGTAGGGTTATCCTCGGTAGCGCCTTCCATGTATTGCCACGTATCTGTTCTTAAAATATAAAACACAGCATTATCTTCAGGTGACATTACAGTAATGGTCATAAACTGTCCCTTAGCCGCGCCAACAACGTATGAGTAAACTTCTCCGCGGGCTACAGCACCTTCAATGTTTGTGAAATACTCACCTTTGCCAAATTTAATTCTTTCCTGTGAACTTGCCTGTAAAGCGCATACGATAAGCAGTAAAACGGTAAACAATATTTTTGTTTTCATGGGATATTTTTTCTTTATATTATTTTTTTAAAATTTATTAGTTTAACTAAAATGTATTAGTTTCATTGCCGTCATTCCACTGGGCAACTTGCACGGGGATTGTGACACTTCCTGCATAGTAGCATTCAAGTACCGCTTTATCAAAAGCCGCGCCGTAATCACTGTAACCCAGAGCCACGCCAATAACTCTTTTGCCGTCTGCATTTTTTCCTTCTGCAATAACGCCGTTGCCTTTTGTATTTGTAAATGCAACCAGGAGCGGTGATGATCCGCCGTACTCATAACATTTTGCTTCGGCGCATGCTACTGCATCATTCATAGCGTAACAGTATGAATAGGCGCCCGTTTTTGTGCAGAAATACACTGCTGATTGTGAATATGAGGCTTTGACGCTTATGATCATCAAAGTTAGAACGGCAAGAAATTTTATTGTCTTCATTTTATATTTGTTTGTTTACGATTGAGACCCTTCGCTTCGCTCAGGGATTGTGCACTCTTTGTGCACTTACAATGATACAATATCCATCCCTCCATAGGCAAAGAAACTTTTCCTGAAATCTCACTATAATAAATCCGGTAACCTCTTAAAAACTACGAAAAAATGAAATATTAGCTGTTTTGATTGATAATTTCTCACTATAATGAACCACAAAAATCAAAAAAAGAGGGATGGAAAACACAAAAGTAGTCCGTTTATTAAAGAGTTTAACTAAGAATGAGTTAAATGAACTTGAAAAGTTTATATCATCACCGTATTTCTCAAGAAAAAGGGATTGCGTTCCGCTATTAAAATCGCTCCGCAGCTTTTGGCCGGAGTTTGATGTAAAGACAACAAACAATGCAGTGTATGAAAAGGCATATCCGGGAAAACTATACGGCAGCACGGGATCAGTAAGTTTGCTTTCGACCTTAAGCAGCGAGCTTTATTTATTGGGGCTTGAATTCCTGAGATATTCAGAGCTGGAAAAGGATGAGAGCCAGAAAAAACTTTTGCTCCTAAGGAGCTTTAGAGGTAAAAACCTGCAGAAGGAATTTGAAAAAGAGTTTGGAAAAACCGAAGATGAAAATTCGGTTACACACGGCAGTGCAGGAAGCTTTCTTGAAAGTTACAGGCTCAATATGATTTATAGTGAATACGTTTGGGACCGCGGAGATATGGAGAGGCTGTATGAGACCCAGTTAAATTGCAGCGCTGATGCACTGGCTTTTGCGATAATAACTGCATACAAGTTTATGGATATGCAAAATACGGCAAAACATATGGATATTAAAACACACAACAGTTTTACTGACATTGTTCTTGAATCTCTTAACGGTGAAAAAATGCTCGATGCTATGAAAAAAGATAACAACAGTCTTTTCCCGTATATATCCGCCAATTATTATATCCATATGATGAAAAAGGAACCTGAGAACAGGGGACATTATAACAGGCTGAAACAAACACTTGAAAACAATATTGAAAAATTTGGGCACACTGAAAAATACATGTTACACCAGGCTATGGAAACACATATGGTCATCCAGCTTGAACATAACAGGTACAGCATTGATATTGCAAGGGAGCTTTTTGAGCTTTATAAAAATGAGCTGAAACTCGGTGTTCATAAGATTTCACCGGATGGGTATTTAGAGCCGACTGTTTACAGGAATATCTTCCTTACAGCATGTGACATAAATGAGTTTGAATGGGCAGAGAATTTTATCAACAGGTATTCACGGGAGCTGCCCATTGAGTTTGCCGAAGGTATGAAGGATTATTCGCTGGCAAGGCTGTATTTTATTAAGAAAGATTTCGAGAAAGCGCTCGGGAAAATAGTAAATATTAACTACGATTATCCTCTACATAAAATAGACGCAAAGGTTTTGCATTTTAAAATATGCTACGAGCTTGGGAGTTATGAGCAGGCGTTTAACATACTGGATACAACCAAACATTACCTATCGGCAACGGATGACATTCCCAATGTCTTCAGAAAGAAAAACAGTACCTTTGTTAAGTTTGCTTCCGAAGCGCTTAAGCTGCAAACAGGCAAAGCAAAGGATGCGGGCTATGTATTAGAAAAGCTTGAAAAGGAAGAAATAATAGAATCAAAAGCATGGCTTATAGAAAAAATGCAGACGCTGAATGAAAAGCCATAAGCTATCAGTCATCTGATGACTTAAAGCCATAGGAGAATTACACTATATCTTTCCCTGCTTACGTAAAATAAAATCTATCATTTCCCTCACGCAGCC
>JANPBV010000446.1:0-9259 GCA_031430615.1 Ignavibacteria bacterium
CGGGTTAAAAATATCAAGATCACTTAAACAGGTATTAAATAAAAATGAATTTAAAATAAGAATAAATACTGCTTTTGAAAAAGTTATATATGAATGCTCATTGAGGGATAGCACATGGATAAATGAACTTATCATGGTAGCGTACACGGAGCTTCATCACAGGGGTTATGCGCATTCAATTGAAGCATGGCAGGATAATAAACTTGTTGGGGGACTATATGGTGTTTCATATAAAGGCGCATTTTTTGGGGAATCTATGTTCTACAAAGAAAATAACGCATCAAAGGTATGCGTTGTAAAATTGTATGAATTGCTTAAGATGAATAAGTTTATTCTGATGGATATACAAATGATGACGCCTCACTTTGAAAAGTTTGGCGCAATAGAAATATCAAAACGCGCATATCTTGAAATACTTGAAAGAGCAATGGAAGTTAAATGTGAATTTAAGTATTGAATTATTTATATAAATTTTCTTTGTCGTATTTTAGTATCATCTATAACAGTAAAATGATTTTCTAATATCAATTTATCCTCATTGATGATATTTAACAACAATTCGCCTGCATATTCCGGATAATCATTAGTTAATCTGAATAAGATAACACCTGAAGGATGCTTCTTTAAATCCTTAAAAATTAGTTCCCCAAAATCTTTATCATAAGTAAGTATTATCATTGCGTTCCGAGCAGCAATTTCCATAAGTTTTGAATCGTCTGAGCCACGTAATTCTTCATCAATTATTAAAACTTCATATCCATTTAAAACAAGAATATTAATTGTAGCACGTGATATATTTTCATCCGCAAGAAACTTCATCAACTTTTTTGAGTATCAAAAATCGTTTCAAGTTCCATACACTCACGTACGTACATAAATACCCCTTTAAGAGCCTCTTGAGATAATGAAGGATAATTTTGTTTGATAGTCTCTTCATTCCATCCTTTTTCATACAAGCTTAAAATAAACTCAACCGAAAGGCGAGTTCCTTTTACAACAGGTTTTCCTCGTAATATTTCAGGGTTTGAGTAAATATATTCTTGCCATTTCATTTTATTTCATTTTAATTATTATTGAATAATAACTTAATTTTACAGTTTTAGAAATACATGATTATAGTTTTTGAAATTTATTATTATTAATTTCTTTCTTCTATCTTTTTAATCTTCTCTAATCTTCTAATATATCTTTCTTCGGGTTTAAATTTTGCTTTAAGAAAAGTATTAATTACATCTAAGGCAAGTGATTCGCCAACAACTCCACTTCCCAGGCATATTACATTCATGTCATCATCTTCTACCCCCTGGCGCGCTGAAAACACATCATGGCATATAGCAGCACGTATACCTTTGAACTTATTAGCGGCAACACAAGCGCCTACACCGCTTCCACAAATTAAAATCCCTTTACAAGGTTGTAAACCCTTTTTTCCGTTACCTGCGAGAATTTCTTTTGATACAGCTTCTGCAATATCCGGGTAATCAACTGATTCCCCAGAGTTTGTTCCAACATCAATAACAGAAAAATCATTTGCTAAAATAGCTTTTAGTTTTTCTTTTAAATTATAACCTCTATGATCTGAACCTAATATTATTGTTTCCATAATGCAAATTAATCATTAATCTGTTAACTATCAATAAAATAAAGCAGTTAGTTTGTGGTTATTTTAATTATATGAAAAGCAGATACAAATAGCTATATTTACTTATAGATACGTAATATTTATTGTATTACCTTCATTTTTGTATTACTGAACTGAGCAGCAGTATAAGTACATTGATTTAATAAATATCATAAATAGTATCCATGCAAAGAAGGTTCAAATCTATAATTAAACCAGCCAAACTCCCTACAACTGCTGAATTAATAAAAACAAATCCGGTTTTTTTCAAATCATTTTATTCAAGTCCCGTTGCTAAAGCATTATTATGCTCCAAAACAAATAAATATGTTGAAGTAAATAAACAGTTTCTGAAGTTATTTGAATGTACCCGAAAACAAGTAATAGGAAAATCACCTGATGAACTTTCTTTATGGGCAAACCAGAATGAAAGAAAAAATATACAAAAAGAATTCATAAAAAATAATATAAAAATATTTAATTTTGATGTTAATACATTAAAAGGAAGTAAAAAGAATATAATTTTATCAACTGAAGAAATTGAAATAAATGGGAATAAATACATACTTGGAGACCACCTTGATAATACTGATAAAAAAGATTTTGAAATCAGGTTAAAACAAAGCGAAGAGCAATACAAATTACTTTTTTTCAGGAATCCCCTTCCTATGTGGATATATGATTTTGAAACTCAAAGATTTATTGCAGTAAACGATGCCGGTATAAAGCATTATGGATACAGTAGAAATGAATTCCTTAAGATGAAAATTGCTGATATATTCCCCGGGGAAGAAATATCAAAATATCTTGCATACAGAAAAATCATTATTAACAAAAATGAGCAGTATAAAGAAACAAATATCGGTATCTGGAAGCATAAGAAGAAAAACGGCGAAATAATTGATGTTGAAATTACAAGGTCACAAGTTCAGTTTGGAGGAAAAAATGCTATACTTATACTAGTAAACGATGTAACATCTGTTTTAAAAGCCCAGGGTAATCTTAGCAGGAAAAATGAAGAGATGAATATTTTATATAATTCAATCAGAAATATCTCTTCAACTTTAGACGCAAATAAAATATATCCGCAAATATATAGTTTAATCTCAAAATTAATACCTTGTGAAGGAATGACGATAGCTTCATACGATAGTAAAAATAAACTAATCATCTGTAAGGCTGCCTGGGTAAGATCAGTTAAATTAGATATTTCAAAATTCCCGGAAATGCCTCTTGATTCATCAGGTATTGCGATACAAAGTAATGCTATAATAACCAGTAAATCAATAATACTGAGTGACTTCGAAGAATATACCAGAAAAAACACCAGTGTTATGTATGTATATAAAAATAATACTATTAGAAAAAAACTTAGGAAAAAAGATAATATTAACAAATCGGCTTTGATAGTACCTATGATACATAATGATACAGTAATTGGAGTAATTCAGGTATTTAGCTATAGCGAAAATATTTACACAAAAGAACACATACAGCTTATGGAAACAATAAGCGCAGAACTTTCTTCATCAGTTTCAAATGTGCTTCTATACGAACAGGCAAAAAATGAAATTAAAGTACGAAAAGAGACTGAGACTAAATTATTAAAGTCATCTAATGATATTTCCAATCTTTATCAAATTTCAAAGGACATCTCAAGCAGGTTAAATATTAATGAATTATACAATAAAATAAATAAAATATTATTCAAATCATTCCCGGAATGCGATATAGGGATCTTTATATTTAACGAAAATGAAAAAAACATTAGTCTGGAAAGTTTGTTTACTGAGGGGGGGAAAATAAATATAAAGGATATTCCTAAAATCAAACTTGATGAAACAGGCAAAGGCTTGCAAAGCAGTGTAATTAAATCAAAAAAAACCAGAGTTATTCATAATTATAAACAATATTTGGATAAAGCAACTACAAAGTTTTATATTAATGAAGATGGATCGGTTTCATATAATGAAAATAAATCTATTGATATTGCTGAAACTGCCTTAATAGTTCCTTTATTATATAGAGGAACAGTACTGGGAACTATCCAGCTGCTTAATTTCAGTGATAAAGCATTTACAGACGAAAATATCAAATTGGTTGAAACGCTGGCATCTCATATTGCTGTTTCATACATGAATGCAAAGCTTTACCAGCAGGCGCAAAATGAAATTAATGAAAAACTTACTGCTGAAAAAACATTAAAAGATAAAACCGAAGAACTAAAGATCCTTTATGAAGCGCAGCAGGTCCTTACCGGTTCTCTGGATATTGAAGCAATTTATGATAAAACATATGAGATCATATCTTCTAATATTTCCTGTGATTCTATGATAATATCCTCATATAATGATAGCGATAAGATGATAAGAATACTTTCTGTTTGGGCTGATGGCGTTAAACCCGATATGAATATATTTCCGCCAATACCTTTAGCTCCGGTTGGATATGGTATACAAAGCCAAGTTATACGTAACAGGAAATCATTATTAATAAATGATTACCAAAGATATTATAAAAAGACAAAGACACGGTTAAGTTATACAAACGATAAGCTAATTAAAAAAACAAATAATATTTATAACTCAGGTTTAATAATTCCAATGATACATGAAGAAAAAATTATTGGTGTTTTTCAATTGTTAAGTTATTTAAAAAATGCATATAATGAAAATAATCTCAAACTTCTGGAATCATTAGCAAGTCCCATCACAGCCGCTACATTCAATGCTTCTTTATACAAAAAAGCAAAGGTTGAAATAGAAGAGAAACAAAAAGCGCGTGAAGAGCTAGCGTTAAGGAATAAGGAAATAACACTTTTATACAGAGCCGGACGTGAAATATTAAGCACACTCGATCTCAAAGAGATATATGAAATATTTTACAAAAAAGTAACAGAAGTGATTCCATGCGATTCTATGATAATTTCTGAATATAATAAAAAAAGAGGAAAGATCTATTGTAAAGCAGCGTGGGTAGAAAACACCAGACATAATCCGGATGATTTCCCGCCGCTTAATTTAGGTCCAAATTACAAAGGAACCCAATCTGAGGCAATTATTACCGGGAATTCTGTAATAGTAAATAATTTTTATAAGGTCATTAAGGATAGAAAAGATAAATTTTTAATTGATGATGAAGGAAATATAACCAGCGATAAAGATTCACCGAATAACATTGATAAAGACACAGCCATAACAAGATCTGCATTATATATACCTATGAAACTGGGTAATAATGTTATTGGAGTTATTTCGGTGTTCAGTTTCAAAGAAAATGCGTATTCGGAATACGACTTGAGAATACTTGAATCCATTTCAGTGAATCTTTCTGTAGCCGCGGCAAATGCAGAACTGTATACACGCGCACAGACAGAAATTTCAGAGCGAATAAAAAAAGAAGATGAGTTAAAACATATACGAAAGAATCTTGAAGAAGCTCAAAGAATTGCGAATGTTGGAAGCTGGGTATATGACTTAAGAGTTGATAAGATCTTCAATTCCAGTGAACTATTCAGGATATTAGGAATAGAAAGTGGACAGAATAGCTTTATGTTCGATGAAGCAATGAGTCATATCCATCCTGATGATAAAATGCTGACAATACAAATGATCAAAGAAGCGATAAAACAAAAAAGCAATTATGAGAATGAAGATAGAATATTAAGACCTGATGGCGAGATAAGGTATGTAAAAATTACAGGAGAACCAATGTATGATGAAAAAGGAGTGTACATTGGTATTCAAGGCACACTTCAGGATATTACGGATGTGAAAAAAATAAATGAAGAGATAGTAAGATCACTTGGCGAAAAAGAAATTATGATCAAAGAAATTCATCACAGGGTAAAAAATAATTTGCAGATAGTATCAAGCCTGCTCAGACTTCAGGCAGATAAAATTAAAGATAAAACTGTAGTAGAGTATTTTAAGCAAAGTGAACAAAGAATAAAATCTATGGCGCTCATCCATCAGCAGCTCTACCGTACGAAGGATCTTAGCCGTATCAACTTCAGGGAATATTTAAACGAGCTATGCTCTTACCTTCTGTTTGCTAATGACTCAACCCCGGGTAGAATTAACCTCAAAATTGAGGCTGAAGATTTGTATTTTGGCATTGATACCGCCCTTCCATGCGGATTGATAATAAACGAGCTTTTCACAAATGCAATTAAATATGCTTTCCCAAATGGCAATAGTGGTAATATTCTTTTAAAATTGCATAAAGATAAAGAAGATATATGCCATATAAAGATCAAGGATGATGGTATAGGCGCAACTAATCTTAATTTTAAAAATTCTTCTTCGCTAGGAATGGAGCTTGTAAGCACACTAACTGACCAGCTTGAAGGTGAAATTTCCATATTAATAGATAATGGAACGGAAATAAATTTAACCTTCAGAGAACCTATCTATAGTAAAAGATTATGAACAAATAAATGATTCGGATTAATTTTATCAATTTAACACTTAAGTCCTGTAAGGAAATAATATGAACTTAATATTTAAAAAAATAAAAGTACTGGTTGTTGAAGATGAGAATATTATAGCAAAAGATATTGAATTAACATTAAAACGGATCGGACATGTCTCAGCAGGTATTGTTTCTAAAGGAGAAGATGCCATAACACTTTCTGAACAGGTTAAACCTGATTTGATCTTAATGGACATCACCTTAAAAGGTGAACTAGATGGTATTGAAGCGGCAAAAATTATTAATGACAGGTTCGGGATTCCTGTAGTTTATATTACGGCGCATCAGGATGAGGATACAATTGAAAAAACAAAAGGAACAAATCCGTATGGCTATATAACAAAACCTTTGGATGACCGTGACTTAAGCACAGCAATTAATTCTGTAATGTACAGACGTGATGTTGAACAAAAGCTAAAAGATGCCGAAGAAAAATATTTTCGACTTTCTGAAAATGCTCCTGATATGATATTTAGCCAGGATATTGTATCAAAAATATACAATTATGTTAATTCTACATCGGCAAAATTAACAGGATATAACCCCGATGAATTTTACAATAAACCAGGCCTTCTGCAAAGCATTGTCGATACCGAGTGGCAGGAACAATATCAATTTTCGATTAATATGATAAATTCATCAACTACACCTATACCTTTTGAGTATACTATTACTCATAAAAGTGGAAAGAAAATATGGTTAAACCAGAGAAGTATAGTTGTTAGAAATAAAAAAAACGAAGCTTTGACGATTGAAGCTATATTAACAGATGTAACTGAAAGAAAACATTACGAGCAAAAGCTTGAAGAAACGACAAAAAGTCTTCGTGCGCTATCAAGCTACCAGCAAAAAGTAAGAGAAGAAGAAAGACTGTATATTGCCAGAGAAATTCATGACCAATTTGGTCAGGATTTAACTGCCCTGAAAATGGATGTGGCAATGGTATCCAAGAGTTCAGTCAAACTTTATGAAAATAAAAAAGAAATTGAATTTAAGAATATTTCAGATGAACTGAAAAAAATGAGTTTTTATATTGATGATATTATTAATAAAGTAAGAAAAATCTCAACGGAATTAAGACCTGATATTCTTGATAAACTTGGATTGGTAGAGGCTATAGAGTGGCATGCAGAAGAATTTGAAAAAAGATCGAAAATTAAATGTATAACAACCGTTGAGGAAAAAGAAATTTCACTGAGTCCCGAAAAATCAATTTCTATTTTCAGGATATTCCAGGAAACACTGACAAACGCAGCGCGTCACTCCGGCGCAAAAGAGATACAGATCGATCTGAAAATTCAAAACGGATGGATGATATTAAGGGTTACCGATAATGGACGGGGAATCACAAATGATGAAATTGAAAATGGGAAATCTTTAGGAATTCTTGGAATGAAAGAAAGAGTTCTGATACTTGGAGGTATCTTTAACATTAAAGGTGAAATAAATAAGGGAACTATAATTGATATTAAGATACCACTTAGCTGATACAATGTAAATTATTTTGTATTCATTCTGTAATTTCCTTATTTATATTATCATTACCATCATTTTTTTATACTAATAAGAAATTTTTAGCTTGCTATTATGGTTAAAAATTTTGAAGTGAACTTAGTATTAATTTTGATTAAATTTGTAGTTATCATTAAAGAATTAAGATGAAATTAGAAGAACTATCACAAGAGCAGCGTGAAAAACTTGCTGAATTTGGCGTAAACTCATGGTTTGTCATGGAGTTACTCGAAAGCTACCTGAATAATCCAAATTCCGTAGGTGAAGACTGGCAAAAATTATTTTCAAGTTTAAATATAGTTACTAATGGAAAATTTACTGTAAATTCTGATATAACGAATGGTTCAGCGAAACCGGAAACAGGCGCTTACATTAATTATACACCCCAACTTCAAACACCTCAGAAGCAGATCAATTTACCTCAGCCTCAAAAAGGTGAAGAAGCTATTCAGATAAAAGGTGTTGGTGAGCGTATTATTGAGAATATGACATCAAGCCTTACGATACCAATTGCAACATCATTCAGAGCAATTCCTGTTAAAGTTCTTGAAGAGAACAGACTTATAATTAACAGTTATCTCAAAAAAACTAACAGCGGAAAAATTTCCTTTACTCATATAATAGGATGGGCAATTGTGAAAGCATTGTCATCAATTCCTGCGCTTAACAACGCATTTACAATTATTGATGGTCAGCCGCATTTGATAAAAAAATCCTCGGTTAATCTGGGGCTGGCTGTAGATCTTGAAAAGAAGGATGGTTCACGTTCACTGATTGTGCCTAATATTAAGAATGCTGACAAACTGAACTTTCGGACATTCTTTGATTCATATAATGATATCATAAACCGTTCAAGAAATAATAAAATTGATATTTCCGATTTCCAGGGAACAACTATTACATTAACCAACCCGGGAACTATCGGGACTGTAGCTTCCCAGCCAAGATTAATGATTGGTCAGGGCGCAATTATTGCAACAGGCGCATTAGATTATCCTGCTGAATACCAGGCAGTAACAAAAGATATTATCACCATGCTTGGGATAAGCAAGGTAATGAATATAACAAGCACATATGATCACCGGATTATTCAAGGCGCTGAATCAGGGTTTTTTCTGCAAAAGATGCATAAGTTATTAACAGGTGAAGAAGGATTTTATGATAATATCTTCAGCGATCTTGGAATGCCGGTTAAACCTGTGATGTGGAAATCAGATAACAATCCTGAAAATTTTGACGGCATTGATAACCTCGAGGAAATTGAAAAACAGGCTAAAGCAATTCAGCTTATAAATATGTACCGGGTTCGCGGACATTTACTTGCAAATCTTGACCCGCTGAAACCGTTAGCTAAGTATCACCCTGAACTTGACCCCAATACTTACGGTTTTACCGTTTGGGATTACGACAGGCAGTTCATCACACCGCGTCTTGCAGGTTTAAGAACTGCAACGCTGCGGGATATTCTTGATATACTGCAAAAGACATACTGCGAAAATATTGGCGTGGAGTATATGCACATACAGGACCCAAAGGAAAAACAATGGCTGCAGGATAAAATGGAGCCGATAAAAAATCAGCCATCATTCACAAATGAAGAAAAGAAGCATATCTTATATAAACTGATTCAGGCGGAAAATTTTGAAAAATTTG
>JANPBV010000447.1:0-11313 GCA_031430615.1 Ignavibacteria bacterium
ATACTAAGTGGGCTTTTGATGTTCTTTTGGAAAATGGTATTAAATATGATTCTTCGGTTTTTCCGTTATCTTTCCATCCTGAATACGGGTATCCTGGTGCGAATACTATCATACATAATCCGATTAAAGGGCTATTGGAAATTCCTTTAAGTGTATTTGATATGTTAGGGCTAAAAATTCCTTTTGGTGGTGGAGGTTATTTTAGGTTATATCCGTATTTTATATCAAATTATTTAATGGAAAAGCATAATAAACAAAATATCCCTTTTATCTTTTATCTTCATCCTTGGGAAATAGACCACGAACAACCAAGAATTAACACTACAATTTTTAAAAAATTCAGACATTATTATAATCTGAAAAATACTTTTAAAAAGTTTGAAAAAGTAATACAGATGTATAAATTTACTACTATTCAAAAATTAATTGAGGAGCGTTTTTACAAAGGGTACTCTTAATATCTATCAATTGGAGCAAAACATAAGAGGAAATTTAATGAGTAAGTTAATACAATTTGATTACACGAAAATTAGTGAAGATAAAATGAAAAACTTGAGTGCCGATTTCTACGAACTTATGAATAAACGAAGATCTATAAGAGAGTTTTCGTCTGAAACATTTTCAAAGGAAATTATTGAGAATATCATAAAGACTGCATCAACAGCTCCTTCAGGAGCGCATAAACAACCATGGACATTCTGTGTGGTAACTGATAATGATATTAAGAAAAAAATCTGCGAAGCAGCAGAAAAAGAAGAATATGAAAATTATAACGGAAGAATGGACGGGCAGTGGCTCGAAGACCTTGCGTATCTTGGAACTGACTGGCATAAGCCATTTTTGGAAACAGCCCCATACCTAATAATTGTTTTTAAGAAACTTTACGATATTTCAGAAGATGGAATTAAAAAGCAGAATTATTATGTAAATGAATCTGTAGGTATAGCCTGCGGATTTTTACTGGCCGCTATTCATAATGCGGGATTATGCGCTTTAACTCATACACCCAGTCCGATGGGTTTTCTTTCTAAAATTCTTAACAGACCTGAAAATGAACGTCCTTTTTTGTTAATTCCTGTAGGATATCCAGCTAAAAACTGTGAAGTACCTGACCTAAAAAGAAAAGATATAGATAGTATCGTTAAATGGTTCTAACACTTACTTTTTTAAGAGTAATTTATTTATTCATGTGTGAATATTTTAACATTTTTGATATTTCCAGTTACGCGATTTACCTTCTGTAAGCCATTCAACTGCTGTTGCCATACGTTTGTTCCGTGTTTCTTCTGTCTTTGCCTCGCATATCCATTCAAGGTATTCCCGTTTATTTGATGGTGAGAAATTATCAAATGTCACTTTAGCCTTTTTGTTCTTATTCAGTACTTTCTGAAAATAATCGGGCATTGTATATTCTTTTCTTTCATGCTTTGGTTTTTGTGCCCTTACGAATTTTACGCCATCATCATTTAACTTCATTGCTTCTTTTATCCATTTTATCAGTATTGTATCTTTTGGCAGGTCACCAATTGATTCTATCCTGCCGAGATTCCCCATTGAACCTTTGGTATCTTTACCTGTTAATACTTTGCTATCTTTCATTACCGCGGCTTTCCAGAAACCCAGTGCCATGTGTTTTTTGAATGCTGCGAACCCAATGAACGGACCCTTATAATCAAAGCTTGGCATTCCCCATTTTATTGTTTCGGCAACATCGGGGCAGGTTTTGTGTATAAGCAATCGTAAATGCTTCATTATTGGTTTTGCGTAATCAGCTGATTTAGCAATGTATGCGTCAATTCTTTTATCTTTTGTTCCCATATATGTATTTATTGAATGCTGATATAAATTAATTATTTTACTTCCTCAAATAAACCGTTTTTGAATTTATAAATATTGAACTTATCTGTTATTTTATCATTATCAGTCACAATTGGCACACTGATTGTTTTTTTATCCGAATCAAATAAAACCAGTTTAAGCGGTCTTTCATCATGATTTTGGAGAGAAAAAAAATCAAAATTTATTCCAAGCGCCCCCGATAAACCATCTTTTGTTTTTGCCAGCTTTACATCATTATTTAACTGATCATTTTCTATGGTAAAAAATTTAATTCCCTGTGCTATATCTCTGGTTGAATATTCCGCATTATAGACACCTAAATAATATTTTTTTTCATTATCATTCATTGTATATATTTCAGAATACCACGATTTGGGGTCTCCTTCGGTATCACTAAGCGATTCCTTTACAAATACTTTTTCCCCAAAGCGGTACTGGTAAACATTTTCATAAAAGCGCATCGTTCCGCCTGTCTGGGTATCCCAGGAATATATTCTGAACAAACTGTCATCCGAGGCTGCTATTATCAAACCTGCCTTTACAACTTTATCCATTTTAGATATTAATGATGAAGGATGTTCTGTGAGATATCTAAGTAATAATCTTTTAAAATGAGCATTTTCAATTTCAACTGAGTCTGGATTTGGTGAATCATATTTATAATATGTCATTTTTTTAAGGTGTCCGGCAAGCATTGCATGCATCTCACTTGTGTTTTGTCCAAAAGCAAAATTTGAAACAAAGAATATTGCTAAAATTACTGTATATTTCATTGTTTTATAGTAATTTGGAATCAATTAAGCAATTTACAAAAGCTTGTAAACAATATCAATGATTATTAATTTAATAACGCAATATATTAATTCAGTTATTAAAAATTCTTATTGAAAATTGCTCATTTAGAAAACAGATAGAAAACATGAAATAGAGATAAAGTAATTATAAGGGATTCAAATATAATATATATGTTCCTTTCCTTCTTACCGAGGAGAGGAAACAAAGTATGAAGCCTTTCATTACAAAACCTGGTTATGCACGGGGTATATTTCAGGCTGCGGTGGATTAACACCATTTTTTACGAGTATAGGTCCCAGTGTTCCGAAAAATTCATTTAAATCGTTTTCTGAATCCCATACATCTACTACAACGCAGCCACCACTGCCGTTTAAGCCCATTGTGTGAGATGAACGGGGTTTTACTGATTTAAAACCGGCAGTATCAAGGTCTTTCATTACGTTGTCGTATTGTTCTTTGCTCATATCCGTTACACGGAAAATTGCCAGTATTTTGTTCATTTTTTTTATTGATTAGTTATTAAATATATCTGTAATTTAATAGCAATTTACAAAAGCTTGTAAACAATATCAATGATTATTATATTTTATACCAATAGGTTTTTTGCGGTTTATCCCCAGGATTCGTTACATGTTTTTTGAATTGTATTCACCTGAGTTTATTTTCCATGTCTTGCAGTATTTCACACCATGCTCTTTTCTTTGCTGTAAATGATTCTTCCTGTTTGATATTATTATGTTCCAGCTTAATATTGCAAAGTCCGTCACTTTCACTTAGTGTAAAGATAACCTGTGTATTTACTTCAGGCTTACTCTCAAATCCATTTACATTCCAGTTCAGAACAATTTTTTTGTTCTCTTTAATTTCTATTATATGCCCGGATATTGTTCCTCTTCCTGTAAACTTCAAAGAAAACTTGCCGCCTTTGGTAAAACTGCATTCAATTTGATCAGCCCCTGTTAGATCAAATACAGTTTGATCAGTGAATAAACCGAAAATTTTCTCAGGTGACGCTTTAAATGTTTTTTCTAAATAAACTTTGTACATCTAATTTTGAAAAGTTATGCCCCGAATTGTGACAGGTGATGATCCAGATGCTTCCATGTGATATTGTTCCATTCTTCGGGAGTTAATGTGCCAAAGAATGGGTGTTGCTCTTTTGTTATACCGCCAGGTCCAAGCTTCGCAAGCCTTGAAACTATCTCAATTAAGCCCGCTTTTTCCTTTTCAAAATCATAGCTGCCATTTGGCTTAAAGTTTTTATCAGTCGGCAAACCTTTTTTGAAAGGTTTATCACTCAACACCTGTTTTTTTGCTATTTTCCCGAATAACAATCCTGCAAAGCTTCGTTTAAGTTTTATTTCTTCAAGCCCCGCTCTAATAGGCTGCTGGCAATGGAAAAGCATTTCTGCAGGGCTCATTTTTCCCCATTCTGCTTTTGCAGTGGGATTGAGTTTGCTGATTCTTTCAACCATCTGTTGGTTGTCATCTTTATTATATAGGTTTTTCATAATTTATTCAGCTAAAGTTAATTAAATTAGTTTCTTGTTTTTAATTTACACCCTGTTCTGATTTCCATGAACCCTGCTGTTTCCGTAAATGAACTATCTGCCCGATATGGTAAGCATTATGTGTTGTCATTTGGGCAAACATATCATACCATGTACCTTCATAGCCGGGGAATGCTTCCTCATCAAGAATTTCATCAGGCATATCCTTTAAACGTGATTCAATTCCGGTCAGTATTTCATCAAGCTTATTTATGGACCCTTTCCAGGCGTTCTCATCTGCGGTACCTTCTGAAAATGTTCCTTCGTTTTCAATTTCCATCTTCGGCGGAACTTCTCCTTTTAATCTTATGAGCCATCTTCCGTTCCAGAATATCAAATGGTTCACAATTCCCCATACACTGTGGTTACCGCTCGGATCTTTCCATGCTGCCTGTTCTGCTGTTAACCCTGCAACTGAATCAGTGAACGGAACAAACCAATACTTTATGTTATGAGTAGCTGCGAGCTGTTCAAGAACGAATTCTTTTAATGTCATATTTGTTGATATTCTTAATATTTAGAAGAAAATTTTTTTAATTTATGTTTTTTGTAAATTTCTGAAAATTATTTATTAATTACAGGGTAAAAATAAGATAATGATTATTGTATGGATTCCCCGAAATTGCTGAATTTTGAATTGTCTTAATTTTATACAATACCGCGTGGAATAAAAGGCTTTAACCTGCAAACCCTTGAAACCAGAAATCTGTTGCGGTTAAAGAGCTTGTAGAAAAGCCATGTTGCCTGGCGGAATGGCGGGATTGAAAGCAAATACCCCACCGGACTTGACCACCAAACTGTCTTCATTCCGAATATATACGCATCTGCGCCAATAAGCTTTCTTCCGTCAGCAAAGAGTAGAACTATATCCCTGTTCACTAATTCTTCAGGCAGTTTAAGTTCATCCTGAACCCATTTTTCCTGGAGCATTGCTATTCCATATCCCGTTTTTTTAATGGCCTTGCTCCAAAAGGGGATCCACCATGAGCAGAATCCGCACATTCCGTCATATAATACCCAGCCTTTAGTTTGGAGGAGTGACATAAAATTATTTTTCTAATCTATACAATTCTTAACCCTCCCCTTTGGGGAGGGTTGGGTGGGGTCGCACAGAATCCGCACATCCCGTCATATAAAACCCAGCCTTTAGTTTGGAGGAGTAACATATTATTTTATCAATCATTGGTCAAAGGCATGCCTTTGATTGTAACTTTTTAAATCGTCCATTCATCGTGAATTATTCCAACAAGGTAATATTTGCCTTCATATTCCTTAAATACTAATCTTAATGCGCGCCAGTCCATACCACCATATTTCTTATCAAAACCTGAAAAATAACTTTCTGTGAATGGTAAACCGTCATATATTACAAGTATATTATTCTGTGAATTACCGCCTCCCAAACATTGGTTCAGCGATGTCTTTTCAGCATGTAAAAAATCCGCATCATAAACGAATTTTTCAAAGTACTTGTAAATTGGCAAATTTATTGTATCACCGCTTCCGTCATAATAACCCCAGATATAATATCCCGGTTTAGTATTGCTGAAAAGATCTTTAAAATATATTTGAGAAAAAATTATATCTGTCGTAGTATCAATATATCCGTATGGCGAAAATCTTACTCCTTCTACAGGGTGAAAGTAGTTTCCTAACTCAAGGTAATCGACATTTTTTATCAGTGTAAGAATTTTCTCTGTTACTTTAAGTACAGCTGAATCACCCGAAGGGTACGTTTTCTCAAGCTGAAAGTGAGCTTTTTGCCCTGCAAATGTACAAATGCTGAAGGTCAATAATAATGCCAGGAGTATAAATTTCCGGTTCATATTTACAATATTAGAAGTTATGATATATATACAGTTCCTTAAAACAGGTACCTCAAATATATCATAGAAAACACATTTACTTACAAATTTACCTATCTTGTATTAGTATTACAATTACATATAAATATAGCATTTAATTTCTCGCATATTTTAACGATTTTTGTCAATTCAAATTAAAAATAATCGGATTATACCAATAATTCAGGGCGAATTCCAATAATGCTAAAATCGCTTTCAAAAATTACTCGAAAAATAACGTCTCATCTTAACAGGAACGTTACCAAACAAAATCAAGGACATATAATTGCTTTAGGCGGCGGTGGATTTTCGGACCAGCCGGATAACCTTTTACTTGATGAATACCTGCTTCTGCAGACAAATAAGGCAAAGCCAAAGGTGCTCTTTCTGCCAACTGCGGGTGGTGACCATGAAGACTACATAGAAAAATTTTACCGCGTGTATAATAAGTTCAACTGTAAACCAACACATTTATCTTTATCAAAAAAATCAGTGCCATATAAAAAGCTTGAGCAGATTGTATTAAGTCAGGATCTTATCTTTGTTGGCGGCGGCAGTCCGAAATTTTTAATGCAGGTTTGGCGAAAGACGGGGATGGATCGTATCATAAAAAAAGCATGGAAGCAGGGAATCATATTAAGCGGTATGTCAGCCGGCGCAATTTGCTGGTATGAAGATGGCTATCAGAATCCGAAAGATAATATTTGGCGCAGGATAAACTGTCTTGGATTCCTTGAAGGAAGTTTCTGCCCCCATTACGATAAGCGGGGTGAACTGCGAACTGCTTACAGGAAAATGATATCTTCAGGTGAAATTGATAGCGGCTATGGAGTGCAGGATGGTGTTGCGCTGCATTACGTTGGCACTGAGCTTAAATATGTTGTATCAAGTATCCCTGATGCGAAGGCTTACCACGTGAAGAAAACATCTTTCCGTGTGACTGAAAAAGAAATTAAGCCTGCTTATCTTGGTATTCTGCATGAATCACATAAATTGGACTCAAAAAATTCCGCAATTGATGATGATGCGCCAATTGACTCAACTGAAATAGTAAGGAAATATATAACCCTCATCAACGAACATAATATACCCGGACTTATCGAGATGACATCCCAGGATGCGGTGTTTATTGATTCAATGGGTATTAATACCGAAGGCAAGAATGAAATGCGTAAAGCATGGGATATGCTGCTAACTTTCTTTCCGGATTATACTATAATTTTTAAGGATATTATCAGCACAAACGGAATGGTAGCTGTATTTGGTACAGCAAAAGGGACACTATCCACCGATGGAAAAATTCTTGCCGAAAATAAGTTTGAAATTCCCGCTTCATGGACAGCATCTGTGAAAAACGGAAAAATTACCAAATGGCGTGTCTATGCTGATAACCAGCCTGTGAGGAAGTTGATTGAGAAGTATAGAAGTAAAAAATAGTTAAGGAATCCCGCTAAGCAGAAGCGTCCTGCTAAAGCAGGATAAACTGGGACCGCAAAAAGCGCGGAAAGCAAAAAATTATTTTTTTGTAATTTGAAGCTTTTTAGGATTAAAGAAGGATTTGATTATAAGACTTCAAAAGTCTGATCTTTCTGCAATATTTCTGGAAATTTGATGATAAAATTTTTCTAAAATAAATTATAAGACTTTTGAAGTCTGTTGGTGTATGTTGTTTTTTTTAAACTATAACTTTTGAAGCGGGAAGTAAGTAAAGCATTTATGACCTCACCCCTTACCTTTACAAGGCGAACAAGGTTGTAAACCTAACCTCTCTCCTAATCCCGCTAAGTAGAAACGCGGGACTGCAAAAAGCGCAGAAGGAGAGGGGAACGAAGATTCTTAGTTTTATTCCCTCCCTCTCCTCTTAGGAGAGGGAGACGGAGGGTGAGGTTATGTTATTCCAAAAATACAAATTAAAATTTCATTCTATAAATCGTTTAATTATTAATGACAAAAAAAATATTACTCTTAGGCTCAGGAGAGCTTGGGAAAGAATTTGTAATTGCTGCTAAAAGGCTTGGTCAGTATGTTATTGCCATAGATTCATACAACAACGCGCCAGCACAGCAGGTGGCTGATGAGCGCGAAGTCATAAATATGCTCTCAGGTGATGAGCTTGATAAGATTATAGCTAAGCATAAACCCGATATTATTGTACCTGAAATTGAAGCAATCCGTACTGAGAGGTTCTACGATTACGAGAAGCAGAGCATACAAGTTGTGCCAAGCGCTAAGGCAGCTAATTTTACTATGAACCGTAAAGCTATCCGTGATCTTGCATCAAAAGAGCTTGGACTAAAAACAGCTCCATATAAATACGCTGCAACGCAGGAAGAATTTAAATCAGCAGTCAAAGAAATAGGGATACCTTGTGTTGTGAAGCCGCTTATGTCATCATCAGGCAAAGGGCAATCTGTAATTAAAACAGAAAATGATATTGATAAAGCATGGGAATACGCCAAAACAAAAGGCAGAGGCGATTACAGCGAAATTATAATTGAAGGATTTATAAACTTCTTTACAGAAATTACACTTCTTACAGTGACACAGAAAAACGGTAAAACGCTTTTCTGCCCACCGATTGGCCACAGGCAGGAGCGCGGTGATTACCAGGAAAGCTGGCAGCCATGCCAAATTTCACCTGAACATTTAGCCGAAGCTCAAAGTATGGCGGATAAAGTCACACGGGCATTAACGGGCTTTGGCATATGGGGAGTTGAATTTTTCTTAGCCAACGATGGCGTATATTTTAGTGAACTCTCGCCCCGCCCGCATGATACAGGCATGGTTACGCTTGCCGGTACTCAGAACTTCAATGAGTTCGAGCTTCACCTTCGCGCTATACTAGGACTTGATATCCCCGAAATTACACTCGAACGCTCGGGAGCAAGCGCAGTTATACTGGCGCGTGATGATAATCCGGCTCTGCCAAAGTATACCGGGATTGAAGATGCCGTTAAATTTCCCAAATCTGATGTTAAAATTTTCGGTAAGCCAAAAGCACGCGAGTACCGCAGGATGGGTGTCGCATTAGCCTATGATAAAATTGGTACACCGATAGATGAGCTTAGAAAAAAAGCAAAGGAAATTGCTGATAAGGTAAAGGTAAATTAAATTTTAACCATACCCCTTTACCTTTACAAGGCGAACCCGTAAAGGGCGTAGCAGGTTGTAAACCTAACTTCTTTCTCAAAAAGGAGAGGGAATGAGGAAAACTGTGAGTTTATGTATTATAATAAAATATTTATTGCCACGACCTTTAGGTCGTGGCAATAACGATAATATTAATAGTGTTATTAATTTATCTTTAAAAGAAGAAGTGCTTATTATAAAAAAGAAGAAATAATTATTATGGATAAATACTTAGAAGTAAACCGCTCATTGTGGAATAGTAAAACTCCAATTCACGTTAAGTCAGAATTCTACGATGTGCCTGCTTTTAAAAAAGGGAAGTCATCGCTTAATCCCGCAGAGCTTGAATCACTTGTCGATGTAAAAGGCAAAAGTATGCTTCATCTGCAATGTCATTTTGGTATGGATTCATTAAGCTGGTCAAGGGTTGGGGCTAAAGTTACTGGGATTGATTTATCGGATAGCGCAATAGAAGAAGCCATTAAGCTAAATGATGAACTTGGACTTGATGCTGAATTCATATGTTCAAATGTATATGACCTCAAAAATGTTCTCAATAAAAAATTTGATATTGTCTTTACCTCATACGGTACTATAGGCTGGTTGCCCGATATGGATAGGTGGGCTGATATTGTGTCACACTTTCTTAAACCCGGAGGTACATTTTTTATTGCGGAATTCCATCCCGTAATATGGATGTTTAATGATAATATTTCAAAAATTCAATATTCATATTTTAACATTGAGCCTATTATTGAAGAGGTAAAAGGCTCATATGCTGATAAAAATGCTGAATTAAATCTGCTTTCGTATGGCTGGAATCACCCTTTTAGCGAAGTTTTTTCATCACTAATGAAACAAAACCTGAATATAACGGAGTTTAAGGAATATCCATACAGCTATTATAAATGTTTCCCTAACACAGTTATAAATGAGCTTGGGTATTGGGAAATTAAGGGACTTGAAGGGAAAATGCCTCTGATGTATTCAATTAAAGCAGTAAAATCTGAATAATTTTAATATAATTCATCCAGAATAGTATAGAGCAGCATCAAAGAGTTACAACAAATGAAAACGCGCAAAATGTTGTAACTTATTACGAAGATACAGGTCTTGATTACGGCAAATGGAGCAGGGAATATAATATGCATTTTGGATATTACAGATTTCCCATGAATCCTTTTAGCCGTGAACCAATGCTTGAAGCAATGAACAGATTTGTTATCAGCAATTTAAAACTTGGTGTGGGTGATAACATGGTTTATGATCTTGGCTGCGGACTTGCCGCTCCGAGCCGTTCATTTGCGAGAGTGTATCCCGAAAAACAAATTAAAGGTGTAACTATTGTAGAGTGGCAGATCAGGAAAGCGCATGAGCTTAACATTAAAAAAGGTTTGGATGGAAATATTGAGCTGATATTGGGTGATTATACAAATTTACCGTTTGAAGATAATTCCGCCGATGCTGCCTATGCGCTTGAGAGCGCTTGCCATTGCCCCGGTGAAGATAAAGCTGCATTTATAAAAGAAATGATGCGTGTGTTAAAACCCGGGAAAAATTTTGTTATTGCTGATGGTTTCATAAAACGCCCGGGGAGTAAATTCAGAGGATTGCTTAAATACTGTTACCATGAAATATGCAAAGGCTGGGCATTGCCGTCATTCCCAAATGCCAGTGGTGTTGTGAACCAGTTAAAATTAAACGGAGCCGAAAATATTAAAGTAACCGATCTTTCATACCGTGTCGCGCCCTCAGTAATGCACGCGCCATTTACTGTAGTAAGCTTTGTTTTAAAGAAAGTGTTTGAAGGTGAAAAGCTGAACTCCGTAAGGATAGGTCACCTTAAAGCATGTTTTCTTGGACTCTTAATGGGAATGTACCGCGGAAGCTTTTCGTATATAATGATAACAGGAAATAAAAGAGCATAAAATATTACAATGGAATTGATATATTGTTATCAACCACGCTTTATGAGAAACCAAAAAAGGCGAATTGCTAAACCGTGCATATTTTGCCTATTGTTTAACCACGCTGTTTGAGAAACCATAAAAGGTGATCCTTTCTTATAAATAAAAATTGCGATTATTTACCACAATCGCAATATAGAAAATTTAATATTATATTATTTATAGCCCAAAGTGCAGAGAGTGCAGGTG
>JANPBV010000448.1:0-6889 GCA_031430615.1 Ignavibacteria bacterium
CGATGCGGAAAAGAATACCGGTATTTCTGTTTCGGGGATATACCTTACCTGAAGATTTATTTTATTTCTAATGCCAAGGGAATCGATCAGCTCATCATACTTTTTGAAATTACCGTAAACTTCTCCTGCAATTAAGAGTAAGTAATCCTCATTCAGATCTTTCAATGATTCTATCAGTAAATCCAGACCCTTATAATCCCTGATAAATCCAAAAAATAAAATTACTTTTTTGTTCAGAGCTATTTCAAGCTTTTTTCTTGCTTCACCCTTATCTATTTTATTTCCGTAATGATCATACAGCGGGTGAGAGTGAATAATATATTTTGCATCCGGTTTCAGTTCAAGCAGGTCTTTTTCAGATGACTTGTTAAGCAATACAAAACCATCACATTTTTTTAAGAAATATTTTGTCAATGCTTCATCACCAAATCTTTTTTCGTGTGCAATAACGTTATGCATTATACCAATTACTTTGATACCTTTTTTCTTTAATAAACCTGCTATCTTGCCAAAAGCGGGAGCAAAGAACGGCATCCAGTAGCTCATCAGCACAACATCCGGTTTGAATTTTATTATCTCTTTTGCTGTTTTATAATAGGTAAACGGATTTATACTGTCTAATACACGGGTTACAGGTATTTTCCGGTTCAGATCGCTGCCTGATACAAACTGAGTTTTACCGGGGAACAGCATTCCGGGGTACTGGCGAGTGAAAGTATAAGCTTTGACCTCATTATTGACTACAAGTGCCAGGTATAATGAGTCACTGAATTGTGCTATTCCGCCCCTGAACGGGTAAAAAGGTGATAAAATTGCTATTTTCATTATTGTAAATTCCTAAATTATTAGTACTTTTACAATTGAATAAGTAAAGTATAGTTTTATGATATCGGTCATAAAATAGTATGACTAATATTATTTTATCTAAAAGTATTAATCGCTATTTTTACGTGTATTAAAGTTGAATTTATTGAATAACAGATAATTTATGAGCGATGCAAATGAGGAAATAATCTGGGAAGGCTCCCAATCACAGGTGCTTAATTTTGGAATATTTATTTCCATGGGAATTATTACGGTAATTATTCTTGGATTAAGTATTTTGTTTTTTCCGTTAGCCGCAGTTGTTTCTGTAGTACCTTTAGGTTACATGTTAGTTAAATGGGTCGTTGTTAAAAATCACAGGTATAAAGTTACTACTCAAAGAATTTTCTATACAACGGGAATATTTTCAAAGAAAACAGAAGCACTGGAATTATACAGGGTAAGAGATGTTGATATGTATGAGCCTTTCTGGCAGAGATTGTTTAAGCTGGGAAATGTAGCATTAACTACATCTGATAAAACAGCAATGAATTTTCTGCTGAAGGCTGTACCTCATCCAAGTGAACTTATGAATAATATCAGAAAGAATGTTGAACTGAGAAGAGATGTTAAAAGGGTCCGTGGAGTTGAGTTTCTTGATGATGAAGATACAGTAGAAAACCTGGGTTAAAAATATGGATAAATTATTAAAATACGGTTTATTTGTTTGGCTGGCAGTTGTTATTTGTTTTGCAATTGTTGCCCCAATTCCCGCAGTTGGTACTATGGGTGAAAGAGCGCGAATACTATACTTTCACGTACCCACTGCCTGGGTTAGCACTGTTGCTTTTATTATGGCGCTTTTTTACGGCGCGCAATATATCCGCAAACGTGATATTTTGTATGATTATAAAGCGGCATCTGCTGCTGCGCTTGGCTTATTGTTTGCTATTTTAGCAACTGTAACAGGAGCTATATGGGCAAAGTTTGAGTGGGGCGCATTCTGGAACTGGGACCCGAGACAAACATCAATTTTTGTGCTGATACTGGTTTACGGAGCTTATTTCGCGTTAAGAAGCGCAGTTGAATCAGAAGAACAGCGGGCAAAACTATCATCAGTGTATTCTATACTTGCGGGAATAACAGTGCCGTTCTTTGTGTTCATTTTTCCAAGGATAGTTGATTCACTGCACCCTGACCCGATTGTTAATTCAAGCGGAAAAGTAAAGATGGATACATACATGCTGATAGTATTCCTCTCTTCACTTGCAGGATTTACCGGTCTTTTTGTCTGGATGCTGAATTTAAGGGTCAGAATTGCTAAGTTAAACATGAAGGAGAACCAGGCATAATTATGGAAGCATTAACACAATATTCAAATTACATAGTACTTGCAATAACACAGATAATCTGGCTGGGTTTGTTCATCTACATGCTTTCAGTAGATAAGAAAATAAAGAATATTGAGAAGAAATAGCAGCTATGGATAATATAAAAATGGAATTTGATGCTTTAATAATAAAAGAAGAGGATGGCGGTTATAGTTCTCTTTGTATTGATCTAAATGTAGCTTCTCAGGGTGAAACACTAATTGAAGCGAAATCAATGCTGGTTGAAGCTGTAGAAGGGTATATAGAAGTTTGCATCGAAAAAACGTTACCATTTTTAAGGAAAATAGCTGATATTGATAATCCGGAATTTATCGATTCCGAAAATATTGTTGAAAGATTTAAGATCAAAACGGAGCTAAAGATACATTCTTATGCCTAAGCTCCCTTCTATAAAACCCAGGGAATTAATAAAGATATTAAATAAACTGGGATATATAGAAGTAAGACAAAAAGGCAGTCATAAGCATTTTAAAAAACTAGGGAGCGAAAATTTAGTAACAGTTCCATTTCATAATAAAGATATCAAACAAACGACATTAAGATCAATTATCAAACAAGTAAACTTAACAATAGAAGAATTTATAAAATTAATTTAATAAAATCATGAATAAAAGATATGTTATCGGAGCCATTATAATAGTAGTTTTCATAGTTGTTGGATTTTTTGCATTTGTTGATACAAAGGTTGAATATGCTAATTTCCAGCATGCATCAGAAACCCATAAAAAGTGCCAGGTAAAAGGCTCATGGTCAAAAGATAAAGACGCGGGATTTGACGCAACTACTAATAAGTTCACTTTCTATATGAAAGATGAGAGTAATGTTGAGATGAAGGTTATTTTAGACGGCGCAGAACCCAATAACTTCAAAATGGCTGAGAGTGTTGTTGCTAAAGGTAAGATAAAAGACGGAAGTTTCTATGCAACAGAAGTGCTTACCAAATGTCCTTCAAAATACGAAGGTGACGGTAAAGATGTGAAGAAATCAAGCATGTAATATTTATTTGTGTCGTTGGGTATTTACCCGACGAGTGTCAGATAAATATCTGACACCACAGTTTGAATACAAAAAAGCCTGTCATTATTTCCGCGACAGGCTTTTTGTTTAGTCATGTGGCATCGGGTGTTTACTCGATGAGTGTCAGGTGAATATCTAAAGACCAGCCTGACACCACAAACTACTTTTTTGATCGCTTACTTTTCTTACATGCGTTAACAAATTCTCTGAATAAAGGGTGAGCTTTTGTTGCCCTTGATTTAAGCTCAGGGTGGAACTGGCACGCTATGAACCATGGGTGATTGGGGATTTCAATAATTTCAACAAGGTCCTTATCAGGGTTAATACCTGAAAATATCATACCCTCATCTTCAAATTGTTTCCTGAAGCGGTTATTGAACTCATACCTGTGCCGGTGACGCTCATGAATATTTATTCCTTTATAAGTAGCATATGTCTTGGTTCCGCGTTTCACAGTGCATGCATATGAACCAAGCCGCATCGTGCCGCCTTTTTCTGTAATGCCTTTTTGCTCTTCCATAAGATCAATTACATTATTTTTAGTTGCCTTAACCTCTGAGCTGTTGGCATCTTTTAGCTTCAACACATTCCTGGCAAACTCAACAACTGCAAGCTGCATTCCAAAACATATCCCGAAGAACGGTATTCTATGCTCCCTCACATACTTTATTGCGCGAATTTTTCCTTCAGTGCCGCGCTCACCAAATCCGTATGGAACAAGCAGCCCATCAATACCTGTAAGATGTTTACCTGTGTTATTATCTTTTTCAAGATCCTGCGCGGATACCCATTTAATGTTTACCTTTACATCATTTTCTGCGCCGGCGTGGACGAATGATTCCAGTATGCTCTTATATGCATCGGGTACCATGTTATACTTGCCGCAAATACCAATTGTTACCGAGTTCTTTGGGTTATTTATTCTGCTTACAAGCTTCTTCCATTTGGATATATTCGGTTTCCCGTTTTTGATATGAAGTTTTTTTACTACAATTTCATCAAGCCCTTCAGAAGTAAGTTCTAGTGGTACCTGGTAAATTGTAGATACATCTCTTGCTGATACAACGCAATCAGTCTGCACATTACAGAATAACGCTATTTTTTCCTTTATCTCCTGTGAAACACCCATATGGCTTCTGATAACCAGTATATCAGGCTGAATTCCAATTTCAAGAAGTGTCTTCACACTATGCTGAGTTGGTTTGGTCTTAATTTCACCTGCTGCTTCTATATATGGCACGTATGTTAAATGAATGGAAAGTGAATTTTCCCTGCCTACCTTAAGCATAAGCTGCCTCATTGCTTCAAGGAATGGCAATGATTCAATATCACCAACAGTTCCGCCTATTTCGGTAATTATAACATCAAAATTCTTTGAATCACCCAGTTTCATCATACGGCGTTTTATCTCATCTGTAATATGGGGGACAACCTGAACAGTCGCGCCCAGATAATCACCGCGCCTTTCGCGGGAAATTACCTCGAAATAAACCTGTCCCGTAGTAGTGTTGTTGGCTTTCGACATATCCATATCCATAAACCGCTCATAGTGACCCAGGTCGAGATCAGATTCTGCGCCATCTTCCGTCACAAATACTTCGCCATGCTGGTACGGACTCATTGTGCCGGGGTCAACGTTTATATACGGGTCAAACTTCTGTATGGTGACCCGCAGACCCCGGGATTTAAGCAGCAAGCCAAGTGATGAAGCCGCAATCCCTTTTCCAAGAGAAGAAACAACGCCACCTGTTAAAAAAATGTATTTTACTTTTTTCAAGTTAATTTATAATTTAAAAATTATTCAAAATTTTTTTGCTATATTATTGCTTTAAACTAATGCCGATTTAATTTTATTTGCTATCATATTCAGTTCATCTCTTTCAGGAAGGTCAACTCTGTAACCTTCGGGAAATATAAATCCAAAGCCATCATTTTTAAATCTTGGTATCAGGTGCAAATGGGTATGAAAAACTTCCTGCCCGGCTGCCTCACCATCAGCAAGAAAATAATTCATGCCCTCTAGCTTTACTCCTGATTTTCTGAGCGCAATATTTATCCTGTTTGCAAGCAGCATCATCTTTGAAGAAGTCTCATCATCAAGACCCGTAATTAATTCAACATGTTTTTTAGGTACAATAAGTAAATGACCCTTATTTACAGGCTGAATATCCATAAATGCAAGTATCGCATCATCTTCATAAATTTTACTTGATGAATATTCACCCGATACTATTTTACAAAAAACACAGTCCGTCATTTTAACTAAACTATATTAATCTTTTTATTTTCTTTAAATCAGCCGGTGTATCTACTGAATGTGAATCAATTTTTGTCTCTACTACCTTTATCTTTTCACAGGTTTCTAGTATTCGAAGCTGTTCAAGTTTTTCAGCTAATTCAAGAAATGATGGTTTAATTTTGATAAGTTTCATCAAATAATCTTTTCTGTAAACATAGAGCCCGATATGCTTATAGTGATCTGTTTTACTGTTATCCCTGTTAAATGGAATTGTGCTTCTTGAAAAGTATAAAGCGTTGCCATTTGAATCAAAAACTACTTTGACAACATTCGGGTTAATTATTTCTTTAGTATCCTTTATCTTATAACATAGTGTTGAAACCTTTATCAATTTGTTCTTTAACAACGGTTCAATTGCTTTATCAATATTCCTATGGTCTATCATAGGTTCATCACCCTGAATATTTACAACTATATCACATTTAATATTCTTTACCGCTTCGCCAATTCTATCTGTACCGCTCTTATGAGCATATGACGTCATTACAACATTACCGCCAAAATTTATGACGGCATCAAATATCCTTTTATCATCGGTAGCGACCAATACTTCATTCAGAAGTTTTGATCTAAGGCATCTTTCATAGACATGCTGGATCATCGGTTTCCCTCCAATGATTGCTAGTGCTTTTGCCGGCAGTCTTGTTGAGCAATATCTTGCAGGTATTACTCCAATTACCGCTAATTGTTTTTTGCCTTTTGCCCCTACAGGGTTGTAAACCTTTTTACTTTTCACCTGAGTTATTTTTTTGGCTTACTTATCCAGCACTTTTGGTACCTTGAAGAAATTCTCAGTTTTCTCAGGTGCGTTCTTAAGCGCTTCTTCTCTTGTGAGGCATACTTCTGAGATATCTTCACGGAAAACATTTTCGGTATCGTTGATATTCTCGAGGGGTTTTACATCTTCGAGTCCGGGTATCTGGTTGATTGTATCAATATAACCCAATACCTGATTCATCTCACCCTGCAGCTTTGTTTTCTCTTCTTCGGTGAACTTTAGCTTTGCAAGTTTCGCAATTTTCTCTACATCTTTTATTGTTACTGACATAATTTTGTATTTTAGACTTCTTTTTAAAGTGAAACTGGGACTACTTCCTTCACTCCGCTCAGTAAGTCAGGAAAGTCCAATTATTGGGGTTTCCCAACCCCCGCTCTAAAGAACGTGGCTAATAAAAACACTTGTTTCACAGACAATCTTAAAGGACACGCAAATGTCTGCGAAAATGATTTTAATTTTGTCATGCTGAACTTGTTTCAGCATCTATAAAAATATTTAATTAATCTCAGACCCTGAAAACAAGTTCATGGTGACAATTGCTTTATACTATTTCTTTAAATTCTTAATAACTGTTTCACGTATCTCATTCAACAGCTCTTT
>JANPBV010000449.1:0-6804 GCA_031430615.1 Ignavibacteria bacterium
ATGATATAGGGAATTTCAGAAACATAATTTGAAACATTCAGGTTATTTTTTCCATAAAAAATCATGTTTGCAGTCTTTTATTTAAAAACAGTTATAATTAATTTAACTAAATCAAAATGGGAATTTTAGGAAGTATCTTCAAGGGATTTCACCAGGTTGTAAACGGCGGCAAAGATGTTCTCGCTCCTGTTGAAGGAATTGCATTCGAAGACTGGGTAAAGGCAAATGCCGGGCTTGCTTCGGGTAAACAGATCGAAGAGATAATTAAGCAAGTTGGCGTTGACCGTCCAAGGTGGGATAGGGCTAACGAAGAGTGGCTTGCAAGAATGAAAAATGATAAGACCTTTACGCTTTCAATGAAGTATGCATCCATCTTTAATAAAAATGCTGCGGGCAACCTGCCGCACAAAAAGGATTTTAACGACCAAACCTATCCGATAGAAAAGTATGTTGAAGTAATGGTCGCAATGGAATTCCTTGGCAAACAGGGCAGGGACGCGCAGGATGTACTTAAGGATTTCGGGCTGACGGTTGCTGATTATTCAAACTTAAGCAGTTATTATACGAAGAAGATATTTTTAAGTCCAATGGGAACGGGAATAAAATTCCAGAACCTGATGATGGAGTACCGCGCGAAGTACGAAAAAGTAATTCAGGAAGACGGTACACATGATGATATTGAATATTGATTTGAGATGAACGCCGTTACTAAAAAGAAGATTAAACATAGTAATAAAATAAATTTTTTAATAACTTAAATAAAACAATAACATGGCAAGTATATTAGAGCCTTTTGAAGGCGTAACACTTGAAGACTGGGCAACAGCAAATGCAAAAATGGTATCGGGGACAACCAAGGAAGAGATCTGCGGACTGCTTGGAATAGACGCACCAAAATGGGATAGAGTTAACGAAGAGTGGCTTGCAAGAATGAAGAACGATACATCGTTCACAATTTCTACCAAATACGCAGCGGCTTTTAACAAGTCAGCAAGTGGTAACCTCGGCAAGGGCGGCGCATCTGCGGCGCAGTCTATTTCATTTGAAAAATACGTTGAAGCAATGGTTGCGCAGGATGTTCTTGGCAAACAGGGTCGTGATGCGCAGGATGTACTTAAAGATTTCGGTATGACAGTTGCTGATTATTCAAACGTAAGTTCACACTGGTCAAGCCAGATGATGAGCGATTTTTCTCTGGCTATGAAAATGCAAACATTAATGAACGAGTACAAAGCAAAGTATGAAGCTATGAAGCCGGATTCACACAGTGATCTGGATTTTTAAAAGATTACAAATTGCAGGTTGTTGATTAAAATATCACGCAGAGTCATTCTGGTAAACGAAGAGACTCTGATGTTACTAAAATAAAATTGCAGTGAAGGTTAAAATTAATTAGACCCTTCACTTCGTTCAGGGAGTAAAATGACAGGTTTTAACAAAGAAATAGATGATGCTTTCCAGGCGGCATGGCATGCCAATAAAGGCGGTGATGCAAAGTGGGGTGACTTCATGTCCTCATATGGCGCTGAACCGCTGAGTGACGGGCTTAAGAAAGAACTGCTAAATTCAGAAATGAAAATAGCGCGCGGTGCTTTCCCAATAGAGCTTCGAAGGGTGATGGAAAAGATCATGGCAAAACATCCAAACGAAGCAAAGAATTTCGCTATGGACCAAAAAGTGCTGGAGTATTACCAGAAGATAAAACCGTTTTCGGGACTTGGGGATATTTTCGCCAATGCGTCAACGGGCACTGCTAAATATTCACAGGGGCTGCAGAAAGAAAAGCATAATACTATTAAGTGCAAGAACTGCGGCGCGCCCAGATTAGAGGAAATGCAGTATGATAACTGTATGTTCTGCGGCAGTGAGCTGTTTGAAACAGCGTGATAAATGGACTGCAAAGCCTCAAACCCCCGAAGTAGATTGACCGCAGTTCAGATTCAACATTCAATTAAAGTCATTTGATCTTTGAAGCTTTTTATCCCCCCTTCAGCTGAAGGGGGGACGTGATTCCGAAGAACAATATCTATGAAAATTGATAAAACAATCTTTAAGCACCCCGAAGCCATGATGGGGGTTTGAAAGTGGTTCGCATTTTCCAGAAAGCGGAAGTAAAAAAGGAAAGTATGATTAGCCCCGCTCTTTAGAGCGGAGATTTTGTTCATACTGTAACTTCAGGGCTTTCCTGACTTACTGAGCAGAACGAAGGAAGTAGCCCTGATTGATTGTTTTTTGAGAATAGTTTGAAAAATTTACCAATAACGTTAAATTAAAATTAACGGAAGAAGGAATGAGATCCTTCACTCCGTTCAGGATTAATAAATATGAGTGATTCAAGTCCGGAAGTACAGGCTCAGGTAACAAGGTGGAATGAGTTCCTGAAAAAAATAGAGGGGCGTTATTTTGAAGTATTAAAGCAAACAGAAGCTCCGCTGGATGGTGTTATTGAAAACATTCAGTATGATAACGTAATTATACACAATATCGCAAATGGCTTAAAGAACCAGACGGTGACACAACTTTCAGAAAAAGTTGATGGCGCCGCTATGAAGTTTGAAGGTGAAATGCGGAAAGCCGGAGCATCTTCAGGGTTAGCATCTCAGGAGCGCGGTAAAACACATATGCTAAAGAACTGGATGGAAATTGAATACCTGAAGTTTGAGGTCGGTTTGTTTGCGCGGGCGGCAAAGAAGATACTTGATAACGTGAATAAACATGTTGATGAAACCAAGATGCACCGATGTACACAGTGCGCCGCTGATCTGAAAATAAATGTGTTTTCGTTCATGGCGGTAAATATTAAATGTGAGAGCTGCGGCTCGGTTAACACTTACCAGCCTGATGACAGGGTTAGGGCGCTGGAATGGTACGTAATAACTCCGCTTGCCGAAGAATACGCTTTTGACGAAAAACTTAAGGCAAGGACGGATAAGAGCGCGATGAAAGAATATTATAAAAAGTTCTATGGATATTTGATACAGAATGTGCCCGATAAAAAGCAGTATTACGAAAGAGATCTGCATGAGAGACTTACAAATCCGATGTTTATGATGTAATCAGCAATTGCTCGGTTTTTGGGGAATGGCCGGGGGATATATTTTGTTTTATATATTGAGTGCGAAATAAATAAAATAAAAATAATGGCGGCAGATAAACAAATAATAATAAATACCTTAAACTGGATCAAATCGGAAGGCGGGGCTGCTGTGTTTACTATTGGAGACCACTTTGTACAGGCTGCATCCATTTTACCGCTAGAAATGTACTGCGAAGCAGTAAGCCATCATTATCATACATCATTGGATATTCATCTTGAAAACTCCTTTACACAAATGGGCTTTTTGCTTACCGAGGGGGGAAACTACAACAGGAAATATTTCACGGGTGACGAAGCCGCGATTGAAAAATTTGCAGATGATATAGTGAAAATTTTTGTTGATCTCTACCGCTCTGATATTAACCTTCCATTTGAAGTTACTGAGATATAAAGCCTGATTTAAAAATACAGGCATTATCCCCTATGTACACGACAATTTTTCTTGACGCAGATTCACACAGAAATAATATGAAGAAAGAGTAAGATATATTTATTCCTTTAAGCAAATTTAACCATGTGAAACTCGAAACTCTGTTTCCATGACTTTTTCCCAGAGTTTGGAAATTTGAGATAAATCCCTAAGTTATTCTTTAATAATAAATTATGGCGCTATTCTGTTAATTTGAAAATTTTATATCAAGTAAAATATATTAGTTTTCAGAGTATATCATAATAATCTGCGTTTATCTGCGTCAAAGTATTTAGTCTTTAAATTTTGTCGTGTACATAGCATTATCCCTGCCCCGATCAAATCACATGAATTGTTTTAAAAATTCCCGTTATATTTGATATATATTATATCAACTTAAAGGAGAAAATATTTAGATGAAGAAAGCATTCCTGATTTTTTTTCTACTGGTATCGGTAAAGTTTATTTATTCTGATCAGCTTGCATGGATAACAAAAGAGCAGGCGGAAAAAACCGTTCAGTATTTTAAAGATAACGAGATTGAGCAGGTAATTTTGTGGTGCGCCTGCTGTGATAATGATTACAAGCTGTTGGTTGAAGTATCTAAAATATATTTCAAGCCTGCCGGAGACCCGCAGTATTACGAAATTTATATTGATGGAGTAAAATATACTGGCGGCGGGTTAAGTCAGCCGGTTGACCTGGCATATGTTCACATACTAAAAGGGAGCAAGTGGAAATGCCTGGGAACGGTTCTTGGATTTGAATGTGACCCGTGTACAAAACCTTTTAAGTTTTAAGAAAATGATCCTGCCTCAATTATTAGAAGGCAAACGAGTAAAGCTTCTGCCGTTGGAAAGCTCACACACTAAAGAGCTTTGGGAAACCGCGCAGGATGAAAACCTGTGGGAGCATTATACTTTTCGCCGGATGGGTAACTTTGAGAAGTTTGAAGAATTCGTAAATCACTCCATCAAAGAAGCGCAAACCGGCAAAGAATTTACCTTCACAATATTTGATAAGAATAGCAAAAGGGCTGTTGGGGGCACAAGTTTTCTGGATATTCAGCCGGCATCACGCTCACTTGAAATTGGCAGGACGTGGATAGCAAAGGATTTACAGGGAACCGGGTTTAATGCTGAGTGTAAATACCTGCTGTTAAAATATTGTTTTGAAGAGCTAAGGCTGATAAGAGTCTTCTTTAAAACCGATAGCAACAATATCCGTTCACAGAAAGCTATGGAAAAAATAGGCGCAAAGTTTGAAGGAGTGTTAAGGAATCACATGATACGTGAAGATGGAACGTACAGACACTCCGCTTACTATAGTATAATAGATAGTGAGTGGGAAGGGGTAGAGAAAAAGTTAGAAGATTTGAAGATTTCAGGTTAAATGATTTGGATTTCGGATTGTTGATTGCGAATAATAATATATTAATTAAGTTTTTAGACCTGGTGGGTCAATATAAATAATATTCAAATTAAACCATACAACTATGAAAACATTATATGCTGCTCTTGTTACTGCGGTAATTTTTTCTGCATTAAATTTTAGCGGGTGCTCTGCAAGCAAAGAAAAATTAACAATTACTCCCCTTGTTGGCGCTGAGTGGAAACTTGAAACCCTTAACGGGAAAACTGTGTCTCTTAACAGCGGCAATTACATTACTCTAAATTTTTCGGCTGCTGCTGATAAAATAAGCGGCGCCGGGGTTTGCAATAAATATTTCGGTGAGTTTACTAAAGCAGGTGATGCCATGAAGTTCGGCGGGATTGGCTCAACAAAAATGATGTGTGATGATAATCTAAATGAATCAGATTACTTTAGTGCGCTTGGCAGCGTTGATGCTTATAAAATATCCGGAGGGAAGCTTAGTTTAATGAGCAATGGAACTGCAATAGCTGTGTTTAAACAATAATTATTTTAAGAATGAAAACAATCTTTTCTGTATTTTTAATTTTTACCGTAATATTGCTTATCGGCTGCGGTTCTTCAAAAATTTCTGATAGCGATAGCTTTACGGGTACTGAATGGGTTGTGTTTGAAATGGACGGAACCAAATATCAGCCCGTCACAGGAAAAGATATATCACTGAAGTTTGAAGGCGTTAGTAAAAATGCAAGCGGAAAGGCTCCATGCAATACTTATTCATCGGGATATACTAAGCATGATAATAAATTATCGTTCCTCCAGATACTTTCAACTGAAATGGCATGCGGTGAACTTGAAACAGAATCCGCTTACTTGAAGTTACTGGCTAAAGTTTTTGCTTACCAGATATCCGGCGATATGCTTTACTTTTTTGATTCCGGCGGAATGGTGATATTACGATTTAAAGTAAAGTAGTTTTAATTTTGAGCGGAACTGGGTTGAGGGTTGTATTTCGTTATAAATGTAAATTCATTGAAAAATTAATTAAAAAAAATGGCGCAAAGCAAAGAATGGTTTGCTTATACACCATCATATCTCAGCAAGCGTTATAATTATATTGCGCCTATATATCCTTTTTTTGAAAAGATATTTATGCTTCCCCGTAATATAAGGATAAAAACCACCGGGGCGCTAAATCTCCATAATGGTGATAATGTTCTTGAAATTGGCTCGGGCACAGGCAAAAATCTGCCGTATCTATCGAAAGCAGTTGGAGCAGAAGGCAGGGTGTTGGGAATAGATGTGTCAGAAGGCATGATGAAAAAGGCTATGGAAGTAAAAGAACGGAATAGCTTAACAAACGTTGAGATTCTTTTGATGGATGCCTCGGATTATATTCCACCCGTCAAAATAAATGCTGTATTGTTCAGCCTTTCTTATGCTACTATGATATACCGCAGGGAAGTACTGAAAAATATATGGGACAAGCTTGAACCGGGAGGCAGGGTTGTAATCATGGATGCGCAATACCCGCCCGGGTTAGCGGGTAAATTGATGTCGCCGGTAAAACCGTTTATTACAATGTTCTTAAGGGCAAGTGTTTTAGGGAATCCTAATATAAAAATAATCAATGAGCTGGCGGAAATAACAGGAAGAGAGCCAATTGTAACGGAACACTCAATGAAAACTTATTTTATTGCCACAGCAGTAAAGTAAGTGTTAAGCTTTTAAAAAGTTAAAAGGTTTGAAGGTTGAAAAGTACTGCTTGAGAGGCTAAACATTGTTGTCTGTTCATTACTAATTATTCATTGCTCATTGTTAATTGTTAATTGACTTTATTGCAGCTTGGGCATAATTTACATACTGCGCATTCATCGCATAATGGTTTACGCGCTTTGCAGATTGTCCTTCCATGCTGACCTATTAC
>JANPBV010000450.1:0-4303 GCA_031430615.1 Ignavibacteria bacterium
CAAAGCGCATGGACAGTCAATTATCAGCACAGCTACGGCTTTTAAGAGTGAAAAACTTAATGTCTCATTTAAAAAACTATACCAGACGAAAAATGTAACAATTGCAATAACTATCACTATCGGTACAAATACAGCAGAAACCTTATCGGCAATTCTCTGAATTTTAGGTTTTGCTTTCTGCGCATCTTTTACCATCAATATTATTTTAGAAAGCAGACTATCGCTGATGGCTTTTTCTGTCCTTATTTTAAGATAACTGTTCAGGTTCAGTGTGCCGCCAAGAACATTTTCACCTATTTTTCTTTCTACAGGCAATGATTCACCGGTCATCATCGCTTCATCTACACTGGAGCCTCCTTCAATTATCTTTCCATCTACGGGAATCCTTTCACCAGGCTTAACTATTACGATATCACCAATCTTAACTTTTTTTATGGGGATCTCAAACTCGGTATTGTTCCTGATAACCACGGCATTTTTTGCCTGCAGCTCTGTCAAAGATTTTATTGCGTAATGAGTTTTATTCTTTAAATTGAATTCCAGGTAATTACCAAGCAGTATGAAAGTAATTATCATTGCCGCTGACTCAAAATACACCATATTATGATGTTCTCCTGAAACAGAAGGGAATATGAGAATAATAAAACTGTATATGAATGCGGATAGCGTACCGATGGCAATGAGAGAATCCATACCGGCTGAACGGGCGCGGATATCGGCAAGAAATCCCTTCATGAACTTTAAGCCGCACCAGAAAACAACAATTGCAGATAGCGGAAGTGAAAACCAGTTTGCAGTATCCTGTGAAATAAAATTAAGAGCATCAATGTGCTCTTTCATGCCAAGCAGAACAATTATTATTGATAGGGATATTGCGGTAAATATTTTTTTCCTGAAAAGCGATCTTGCCTTAAGCTTTTCCATTTCACCAATCCGGTCATCTTCATCATTTTCCTGTTCAATAGCTTTATATCCAAGTTTATCAATTTCTTTTTTTATGAAATTAAGGTCAGGTCCGCCGCTGGAAATTACAAAACTCGCGGTCTCGCTGCCAAGGTCTACTTTAGCATTCTGTATGCCGCCAAGCTTGTTCAATCTGCGTTCAATTTTCATTGCGCATGAAGGGCAATCCATCCCTTCAATATCAAGCTCAATTACATTACATTCTTTATCCAATAAATCCGTATCGCTCAATTTATATTTATTATTTTCTTTAAACTTTTGTTACTTTCTGTGTGTAACCATTGATGAACCCTGTTTATTTGGAAGCAGTATCATCTCTGCAACCACAACATTTAACGGTCTTGAAACCGCATAAATCACGGCATCAGCCACATCTTCAGGTTTAAGTGGCTCAATGCCTATATAAACATTTTTCGCTTTATTAACATTTCCTCTAAAACGTACAATGCTGAATTCAGTTTCAGCCAGACCCGGATCGATTGTTGTGACCCTTATATCGGTATCTACAAGATCAACTCTCATACCTTTTGTGATGGCATCTACTGCATGTTTGGATGCGCAGTAAACATTACCTTTAGGGTAGACCTCATGTCCGGCAATTGAGCCAATGTTTATAATATGTCCGTTATTATTTTTTACCATTACAGGTATAACAGCTCTTGAAACATAAAGCAGACCTTTAACATTGGTATCTATCATCTCATCCCAATCCTGCATTTTTCCTTCATGCAGCTTATCAAGTCCCCGGCTTAATCCTGCATTGTTTACCAAAATATCTATGTTAGCCCATTTTTTGGGTAAATTGTTAACTACGCCAAAGACATCATTTTTATTTCTAACATCAAGTGTTATAGGTAATACTTCAGCTTTATAAGTTTTCCTAAGTTCATTTGAAAATTCTTTTAACTTTGCGGTTCTTCTTGCTGCGAGAATAAGATTTGCTCCTTTTTTGGCAAATGCAATTGCTGCTGCCCTGCCGAAACCACTAGAAGCGCCGGTTATAAATACGATTTTATTCTTTAAATTTCTCATAATGTCACAAAAATAACGATATAAATGTATTTAAAATATGATATTCATCAAATAAATGAGACCTTTAATGAAAATTCATAGTCATATGTCCGATATTTTTGCCGATATAATTGCTTATTTTAAGCTATTTATATCGATATATTCCATTTAATGGCTATTTATGGCCGATATATATACTGATTAACGGGTAATTTGTTTATTTTATTTAAAATTCACAATTTAGTCAACCTTATCTTTGAACTATATGTTATATACATATTAGGTTATATTGCACTATTATTATCAATCCTATGATTTATATCATCAGTTTATATGAGGAGTATCATTCACAAAAAATATCTCATTAACTATATTTACAGTAAGAAATTTTTAAAATGGGAGGTTGTTTAATTGGAACAAATGCTGGTATCTGAGTTAAACAGGCAAAAAGACCATCTAAGGGATAAGATCGGTAAAAGTACCGGATTACCCTATTTGCAGGTCGAAGAAATTCTTACCGATATTGATACATGTCTTGGTTCGTTAATGAAGCTGATGAAGGACGGCAAGTCTGCCCATGAGAAGTTTTTTTCTGATATTGTGCTTAATTCAATTGACGCAATTGTTGGGCTTGATAATAACTTCCATGTTTTTCTATGGAATAATGGCGCTGAAAAACTATTTGGTTATAAAAAAGAAGAAGTAATGGGCAGGGATTTTGATTTCTTAATACCCGAATACCTGCAGAAAAAAGGCGAAAAGAAATTTTTAATTGATGAAGTAAGCCGAAACGGGTTTCTTGCCAATTATGAAAGCGAAAGAATTACAAAAACAGGTGAAATAATAAATGTTAGTATTTCAAGATTTACGATATATGATGAAAAGGATGAAAAGACAATTGGAAGTGTTGGTATCTTAAGAGATATTACTACCTTAAAAAAACTTCAAAAGGAATTAAGGGAAAAAGAGAACCTTGCTTTAATTGGAGAAGTTGTTTCAAGTATTGCTCACAGCTTATCTAACCCGCTTAATATCATTTCAGGTAATGCGGATTTTCTGCTTATGAATAAAACCAGCGGAGATGCCGAGAGTGAAGAATTAAGAACAATTGTTGATGAAGCAACAAGGATAACAAAATCACTAAGGGGATTGCTTAATTTTTCCCGTCCTATTACCGTTGAAAAAACCAGAACTGATATTAATGTGCTAATTGATGATATTATCAGTAATACAAAATATTCAATTGGCAATAAAGAAATCAGCATTAAACGGTCACTTGATAAGGAACTGCCGCATGTGAATGTTGATAAAGCGCAGATCGAAGAAATAATTTCAAATCTTGTAATTAACGCTTTCCAGGCATTTACAGAAAAAGGTGAGATCACGGTAAAAACCAGGACTAATTCTACTTCTATCTATATTGATGTAATCGATGACGGTCCGGGGATACCGAAAGAGAATCTTGAAAAAATATTCCGCCCGTTCTATTCCTCAAAGGGTTTTGGAAAAGGTACGGGGCTTGGACTTTCAATTGTTAAACGAATAATTGATGAGCATAACGGAACGATCAAGGTTCGTTCACAAGTTGGTAAAGGTACAACATTCACAATATCCCTCCCCATAAAATAATTTTTCAAATACCTGATAAATTAAATTAGCCGGTATTGAAAAATGCCGGCTTTTTCGTATTCATAAGAAGTTTTACAATTAAATCTTAGGTTTATATAAAAAACCTGCAATTGGGGATTGCAGGTTTTAACAAAAAGAGAAAAAAATGTGAAACAAAACTTGTACTTACATTTTACTTTACTAAGATCATTTTTCTGGTTTCAATGTTACCGCCGGCATTGATTTTCATGAAGTAAATACCGCTATTGACACTGTAACCCTGGTTATTAATAGCGCTCCATGAGAAAGTATGACTGCCTGATGTAAACTTGCTGTTTGCTATTGTGTAAACTTCGGCGCCGTTTATATCATATACTTTTATGCTTACGTTACTTTCCTTTGCAAGTGAGATATCAATATTGGTTGTTGGGTTGAACGGATTTGGATAGTTCTGGCTTATCTTGAAATCTGCCGGTGTTATATTAGGATCTATTCCAACCGTACTTCTTACTATTATTCTTTTTACTATTGTGTTCCAATCATCGCCGCCAGTATTACTTTGAGAGTTACCTGCCAAGCCAACTGCCCATAATGTATCAATGCCACCAGTTCCTGGTGCAGTATAATTAAAATTAATTGAAGCAGTCCCATTTGTCATTGGAATATTCGCATTATGAGTTAATTCTCCATTTGTTAAATGTGTTGTATTTGAAACAACTCC
>JANPBV010000451.1:0-1890 GCA_031430615.1 Ignavibacteria bacterium
GCAACTGCCAGGCTCCTTCCAAGGTTTTGAAAAAATACCGGCCATGCAAGCCTGATTATCTGTCTGTTTAAAATTCCTGTGGTTGTAAGCAAATATTAAGAAGCAATTCTTTTTAGATGAATTTCCACGACCTTTAGGTCGTGGGTAATGGAAAAAAATATAACGGCTTTAGCCGCTAACTTATAATTTTATATTCTATAAGAGAAGTCTAAAACCATGTTAATCTGATATTATTAAATTATCTTTTCACATCAAAAAAACTTCGAATCAGCTCACCACATTGTTTATCCATAATTCCGCCTGTAACACTTAGCCGGTGGTTAAGTGATAAGTTGTTAGTAATATTCAGTACACTGCCACAGGCACCAGATTTATTATCATACGCGCCAAAATATAATGCCTCGAGCTTTGATAGCACAATTGCCCCGGCGCACATCGGGCATGGTTCAAGTGTAACATACATTGTGCATCCTAGCAGTACTTTTGAAGAGAGGTACTCTGCTGCAGATGTTAATGCAATCATTTCCGCGTGTGCAGTGGGGTCTCTCAGCGTTTCAACCTGGTTATGCCCCTTACCAATTATCCTGTCTTCAAAAACTACAACCGCGCCAATCGGGATCTCTTTCTTCTCATAAGCTTTTTCAGCTTCTTTGAATGCAGCCTGCATCCATATTTCATGTTGCTTCATCACAGATTAAACTGATTAAATAATCGCAGATTAATCTGATTAAATGATTTCGCTGATTTTCTCATAAATTAGAATTAATAAATCTCTTAAATTGTAAACTTTTTGCTCCAAAATTAATCAACAAGCCAATTTCTAATTTATATGCTTTTAAATAATTGAGAATTTGAGAATAATGATTTTCACCTATTTCCCCAAGTGCCTTTAATTCTACAAGCACTTTATCCTCAATCAAAAAATCAACAATTCTTGTTCCTACTTTCACATTATCGTAATAAATATCCTGCTCCAATTCTCTTTTAAATCTAATTCCTGATTTTTCTAATTCTATGGCAAGGCTTCTCTGGTATATTACTTCAGGAAAGCCGTTTCCGAGAAAAGAATGAACTTTCATTGCGCACCCAATAATTTTTTCAGTTAAATCAGAATATTTGTAATTTTCATTTTTCTTAATCTGTGTCATCCAATAATCTGTTTAATCAGTGATTGTTCTTTGTTAATTTCTTCAATTCCTGGAGCTTATTCAATGCATCAAGTGGCGTCATATTCTCCAGATCAATTTTCTCAAGTATATCATTGAGTTCATTATCTTTATATTCAAACAGGTTTATCTGGAACTCATCTTTTCTTCTTGCTCGCTCTTCTCGTTTTTCTAGGTTACCAAGTATTTCCCTTGCGCGTTTTGTAACTATATCAGGCAGTCCCGCCATTTGCGCTACATGAATACCGAAGCTATGATCGGCTGTACCTTCATTTATCCTGTGCAGGAAAATTATTTTATCACCAACTTCCTTAACTTCAACTCTTGAATTCTTAATCCTCGGGTATAGACTTGCAAGCGCATTCAATTCATGATAATGTGTAGCAAATAATGTCTTTGCCTTGGCTTTTGGATTTTCGTGAATATATTCCGTAATTGCCCATGCAATTGAAATCCCGTCATAAGTGCTTGTTCCCCGGCCCACTTCATCCAGCAGTACAAGACTTTTAGAAGATAAATTATTTAAAATATTGGCTGATTCCTGCATCTCAACAAGGAAAGTACTCTCACCTCTTGCAATGTTATCCATCGCGCCAACACGTGTAAAAATCCTGTCGCATATACCAATTACTGCTTTTTTTGCGGGGACAAATGAACCTATTTGCGCAAGCAGTACTATCAAACCAACCTGCCTTAGATAACTTGATTTACCGCTCATGTTTGG
>JANPBV010000452.1:0-1981 GCA_031430615.1 Ignavibacteria bacterium
ATAAAAGGCTGATCGATGAATGCAGCTTAAGACAGGAAGATGTTGCGGTAAAAGTAGGTAAATCAAGAAGCGCAGTTGCGAATACATTAAGATTACTTTCGCTTCCGCCTGAAATTAAGCTAAGCATAAAAAAAGGTGAAATATCAGAGGGTCACGCAAGATCAATACTTGCAATGGATAGTGATGTTGACCGCTTATTATTATGGAAAAGAATTACCACTGAAAGTCTAAGTGTAAGAAAAACCGAAGAGCTAACAAAGAAGAAAAAAGGCAAAGGTCCGCAGCGCGAAAAGAAGATTTACGAGATCACCGACCAGAATAAAGCCGCAATAAAATTTCTTGAAGAAAAATTCATGGAGCATTTCGGAACTCGTGTAAAGCTTCACCCAACTTCGCCCACAACAGGCAATATTTTAATTGAGTATTATACATCCGAAGATCTTGAGAGAATTATAGATTTATGTAAAAAACATTAGATGCCTGAATTAAGTAGATTTTATGGAATAATTATTCGTATGTTTATGGAAGCCGGGATTCAACATCATACTCCTCATTTCCATGCATATTACCAGGAAAATACAGCGGTTTTCAGCATTGATCCGGTTGAACTAGTTGCTGGTAGTTTCCCAAAGAAACAACAGCGCCTTGTTGAAGCATGGGCGGAATTGCATATAAATGAGATTAAGGAAGATTGGGAATTGCTGCAAAACGGTATATTGCCTAATCCTATTGAACCATTAAAATAAATTTATTAAATTTACCCATGCAGCATCCAATATTTAAAATTACGGGTTTAAGAATAATTTCAGACTACAAATTAGAGCTTACATTTGATGATGGTTTGGTAAAAACAATTAATTTCGAACCTGTTCTGCATGGTTCAATTTATTCACCATTAAGAGATTTGAATTTATTTAATAAAGTTACACTTGATAAGGAAATAAGTACTATAGTTTGGCCCAATGGCGCTGATTTTGAACCTTCCATTCTTCACGATTGGGAAAATTATGAGGAAGAATTGATATCCAGACTGCATTCAGTAGTTTAATTTTTTTTGAGTATTACACAAGACCTGACAGATTTTTTTATTGGATTGAAGCCTTATAATTTTATTCCAAATCGAGCAGTCAAATGAAAAGGGAGTCCAAAAGACTCCCTTTTACTATAATAATCCACCAACCCGCCTTAGCGCAAGCTTAATACAAAAAAAACTACTTATAAGTTATCGTTTTAAATACTTTTATTATATCAATATCCTCAAAATAAAACAGATAATGTAACCCGACAGGACTTCTAGGATTAAAAATTATTTTAGATGTCAGGTCGTTTTCTTTCCAAAGTGTTACTTCAACATAGATCTTATTTGAATCAACATCAGATAAGTACATCATTAAATTACAATTTTTCCCTTTGTGAACTGAATCAGGTAACATATCAAATTCCATTGGATTAGATATAGAATCCGTGTAGTTCTTTTGTCTAAATGATAAACTTAGACTATCTTTTTCTTTATCGTTTAATTTTGGGTATTGATAATCAATAATTTCGCGACTAAAATAATTATATTCAGGATATATTCTTTGGACTGAAATGCACAAATTGAGAATATCGTGATATTGCTTAAATGCTTTATCTAAATAATCTGAATTCTTTACATATTCAATTACCTTTTTATATTTTAGACTGTCTTGCGCAAAGAAACTCTCTGACAAAAAGAGAAAATTTAGGATAAGTATTGTAATGAAAGTTTTCATAATTACAAAATAAGAGGTTTTTATAGAAAATGTAATTCCGAAATCAACAATCCAAAATCCGCAATTTGCAATTCGACAAATTCAGGTCAACCGAATGAGACCCTTCACTCCGCTCAGGGTTAAGTTACATTCTCTCCGGAGCTGAAATCCCAATTATATCAAACCCATTCTTAAGCACTATTCTTGATGCCTCGCATAGCTTGAGTCTTGCATATGAAAGCTCCTTG
>JANPBV010000453.1:0-9320 GCA_031430615.1 Ignavibacteria bacterium
TTTTTTCATTTTTTGGTATATATTTACAACAAATTTATATGAATTCTAACAGAAAATCAACTTATAATGCAGGCTATTTCCATTAACGTAAAACGCTATTTTTGATGAATTAAGCGAATTTTCATTAATTTCTACTCTAACTTAAAGGATTAAAGGATGTTTTTCTAATATACTTTCCTATCCTTTTTAGAAACCCAATATTCAAAAACTTCTACACATTCCTTTTTCATGAAATCACCAACTATTTCAACATTACTTAATCCCATTTCCTTTAACATTTGATTTGAAACCTTAAGCTCATTGAAACCAAATCTCTCAGCATCTGCAATATCTGCGCCATAATATATCTTATCAATTCTAGCCCAGTGAATAGCAGTAAAGCACATGGGACAAGGTTCACAGGTTGAATAAATCGTACATCCGCTAAGATCGATATTATTAATTTCTTTGCAGGCATTCCTAATGGCGTGTATTTCACCGTGAGCGGTGATATCAGTGCTTTCCCACACAATATTGTGGTCACATGCGATAACTTTACCATCTTTAACAATGCACGCAGCAAATGGTGTTTGACCCTTATCAACACCCTCACGGCATTTATCAATTGCCATTTGCATGAATTTTTCGTCAGTAGTCATAATTTATAATGATTAATATACAAAAATACTAAAAATTGATGAAAGAATCTTAAAATCAAAAACAGATTAACAACAGAGAACCAGAGTATCAGAAAATATTCTTTTGTAGAGACGTCCCGCTGGGACGTCTCAAATCACATATTTATCTTTTAACCCCGTAGGCCTATGGACTGCCTCCGGCAGTGGTGTTATGTTTGCTTGCCTTATTGAGCGTAGCGAAAGAGGGTAGAAAAATCACAGCATAATAAAGAGCCCCGTAGGCGTGAAATGTTATTTTTTTGTTAGTGAGAATAGGAGTATTTTTTCATCCTGCTGCTAGATATAGAGTCTTGTGTCAAATCAATTCAAATTACCAGAAATAATTAGTGTAATTTGTGAAATTCGTGGTTGAAGCTTTTTATTATATTATTCACACGTTGTTGGTGTTGCCGAAGGACTTTACGTTCACCAACAACATATTAAATTATGGCGCTATCCAGTTAATTTGAAAATTATATATCAATTAAACTAGATTAGTTTTCATAGTAAATCATAATAATCTGCGTTTATCTGCGTCAAAGTATTTAGTCTTTAAATTTTGTCGTGTACTAAGCTGGAAACTTCATACCGCTTTTTTATGTCTAAATATTATACAATATATCGTATATTTGAACCGTCATATTATATATGGAAAACATAGAATTCCCGTTTAAATCTTCATTTTCTCTGAAAAAACTAATAGATTTCTGGAGAAATACTGCAAATAATGCCGAAGAGTGCCTAAGCACTGATTTTGCCAGAAGGGTAGTTCATGATATTGAACAAATACCTGATTTAAATGGTATTATTACTGATTATTCCGTGTTGAAAAAGCATGATAAGTTGGTCGATTCCCTGATGGCTGCGGTATTTACACCTGCTTACTGGAATACCAATCTAACTTCAGTCTGCCAGCCGTTATTGAGCACATCTATCTATGCCACTCCCAGGTTTAACGAGCTTTTTGTAGATGAGCGTGGCAATTTTACACGTGACCTCAATGTCTCTCAGGAATATTTTGATATTGGTAAGATAGTTACAGTTTATGCAAGTATCTTAAAAAGGGTGCATAATATTGATATGACAGTTATAGTACCCTTAATTAGAACAATAACTGATAAAGTTACAGGACTTGAAAGATATTTCAAAATGAACCTGGATGACCGTTTTATTGACGTTAATATAAATGGCACACTTCCTGAAATTACCAAGGAGCATATCACTCTACTTTCAGAAAACATGTTTAATATACAGCTTTGGAATGAAATAATTCCGCCTGAGCTTATTGAGTTTTATGGCTTCCTCGTTGTGAACATGTTCGAAGTGACAGACCAGGAAGCGCTATCTAAATTAAAGTTTGATCTGTTAGATAAAAACATACTTGTTTCTGCCGGCGGATTTGAAAAGGTTGAAAACCGCATATGTACAATGTTCCGCAATCCTGATCTGAAGCTGGGTATCGTTTCATTTTCAGATGATAAAACAAGGATAATGCGCTCAGGTACAAAAGTTGGACAAAGTTTCGTTATGAGCGATATGTGCGCTGAAAAATGCAAAGACTACGATGACTCTATCTATGATATGGCTGTCAAGACCGGCGAACCCCAGATCATTTACGATCTTACTATGATGCCAAAGTGCACTAAGGTTGAAAGAGAAATAAGCACTATGGGTATAAGGAACCTGATGGTAGCTCCATTGGTATTTGAAGGCAAAACAATTGGTATAATTGAGCTCGGTTCATCAAAACCCGGTTCACTGAATTCAATCAACGCTTTAAAACTTATTGAGATCCTTCCATTATTTTCACTTGCCTTAAAACGCAGCCTTGATGATATGGAAAACCGGATACAGTCAATAATAAAAGAAAAATGTACTGCAATCCATCCTTCTGTTGAATGGCGCTTCCGAAAGGCAGCTATTAATATGATCGGGAAGGAAAATTCAGATGAATTTGCGCAGATGGAAGAAATTATTTTCAGGGAAGTATACCCGTTGTATGCTTTATCAGATATCCGTAACTCCTCTATGATACGTAATTCAGCTATTCAATCTGACCTTAAAGAAAATCTGCTGCTTGCAAAGAACATTATTGTTTCAGCTTCTGAAGCAAAGATGATGCCAGAGTTTGAACATATCATTTACAAAATAGATAAACGCCTGGCAATACTTTCTGCCGGTCTGCACTCAGGTGATGAAGCTAACCTTGTATCATTTCTAAAAAAAGAAATAGAGCCTTTATTTGAGAATATCACCAGCTTAAGTCATGAAACCGAAAATGCGATTCTGAAGTATAAACAATTGATTGACCCTGTGCTTGGCGTTGTTTATAATAAACGTAAAGAGTATGAACACTCGGTTAAAATGCTGAATGAAAATATAGCTGATATTGTTGATGATGAGGAAGTTTATGCGCAAAGTATATTCCCTCATTATTTTGAAAAGTATAAAACCGATGGTGTTGAATATACAATGTATATTGGTGATTCAATTTCTGAAAAGGAACGTTTCCATCCGATGTACTTAAAAAATTTAAGATTGTGGCAGTTTATTCTAATGTGCAGGGTAGCGGCAAAATCTGAAATAATAAAATCACTGCTTAAGATTCCTTTAGACCTTGCCCATCTTATCCTGGTGCAGAACTCACCGTTATCTATCCGTTTTCATATGGACCAGAAGAAGTTTGATGTTGACGGTACCTATAATATCCATTACGAGATAATGAAAAAGCGGATTGATAAAGCTGAAATTCGCGGTAAAGAAGAAAGATTAACCCAGCCGGGCAAAATTGCGATTGTTTATACTCAAGCCTCCGAGGCATCTGAGTATATGCAGTATATTGAATACCTCGAGGCAAAGGGTTTCCTTAAAAAAGAAGTGGAGCAAATGGAACTTGAGGACCTTCAGGGAGTATATGGATTAAAGGCTTTAAGGGTAACAGTAGATTCCAATTCAGATGTCTTTGGAAATGCCTTAAAAAGCGATATATTTATTAATCCCGAAAACAAGGAACTTGTAAAATTATAATATGATATTTATTTAATATGAAATTCTGGAAAAAATTATTAATCTTTTTTGGCGGATTGTTTGTTGCGATATTACTAATGAATTTTATCGTAATGCCATGGTACGTTAGGCACGATACACTTGTAAAGGTACCTTCAGTTGTAGGTTTATCTTTTGATGAAGCCAAAAAGCAGCTTGATGCAGCCTCGCTTGAAGGTCTGCAGGGTGATATCAGATATGACCCTTCCAAACCTATCGGTACGGTAGTTGACCAGAACCCACCCGCTGACCAGACTGTTAAAGACGGAAGAAGGATTTATCTTATCATCAGCGGCGGTGAGCAGCTTTATGATGTGCCTAATCTTGTAGGCAGGACTTTAAGGGAAGCTAAATTCGTTCTTGACCAAAGATTCCTTGAAGTTCAGGAAGTTGAATATAAACCCTCGGCTCAGTATCCTTCCGGGATTGTACTTTCACAGATTGAAAATGCTGGCAGTAAAGTTAAAAAAGGTACAAGAATTGGCGTGATAGTATCAACCGGTATGGATGCCGGTGATATTAAAGTGCCCGATCTGACTGGTAAAAATATTGAAGAAGTTAAAAAACTTCTTGCAGTAAATAAACTTACAGTTGGCAAGATAAATTACCAGCCTTCAACTAACGTTCCTTTAAATGCGGTAATTGACCAGTATCCTAAAGCCAATACAATGGCAAAGGAAAATCAGAAGATTGATCTTTTTGTGAACAGGGAACAGAAAAAGAAAATTGTTATTGAAGGTGAAGAAGACGGGTTAAAAGAAAAAGAAGAAAAAATAGAAACACCAAGCAACGATGGAAACTTTAAGGATGATACTAAAAAAGATGATAAGAAAAATGATATTAAGAAGAAGGACGATGTAAAGAAAAAAGATGATGTCAAAACCAAGCCTACTGATAAGAAAGATGAGAAGAAAACAGTTCCGCAGCCTAAGAATGATAAAGATAAAAAAGACGGAGATAAGAAAAATGACGGGGGAACTAAGTTCTAAATTAAAATGAAATTAATAGCTCCTTCGGTTTTATCAGCAGATTTTTCAAAAATTGATTCTCAAATTGAAATGATATCTGAAGCAGGCGCTGACCTGCTGCATCTTGATGTAATGGATGGTCACTTTGTCCCTAATATAACATTCGGTCCCAAAATGGTTGCCGATATAAGGAAGCTCACAAAACTTGAGCTTGACGTTCATTTAATGATAAGTGAACCTGAGAAGTATGTTAATGATTTTGCAAAAGCAGGCGCTAACTGGATAAGTGTTCACTATGAAGCATCAGACCATTTAAACAGACTTATTCACCAGATAAAAGATGCAGGCTGTAAAGCAGGAGTTGTTTTAAATCCCGCAACATCAGTTGATGTACTTGAGGAAATACTTGCTTATGCAGATTATATCCTGTTAATGTCAGTAAACCCCGGTTTTGGGGGACAGAAGTTCATTGGAGGCTCAACAGCAAAAGCAAAAAAACTAAGCAGTATGATCCAAAAGCAGGGTAGCAAAGCTTTTATTGAAATGGATGGCGGAATAGGATTAGGTAACATAAAAATACTGAGTGATTCTGGCGTAAATGTTTTTGTCGCTGGGAATTCTATATTTGGTTCAGCAAATCCTGCTGAGACAATTTCTGAAATGAAAAAATTTATTAATTGATTTTTGAATTATTGAAAAAAATAAATATCAAATGAAACCTGCCTTTACATTTGATGAAATAAGGGAAGTCGAAAGGACTATAATCGCAAAAGACGGAATCCCGTCTTTAATTTTAATGGAAAATGCCGGTAAGAATGCATTTGACCTAATTGTATCCTTATTACCTGATATAGAAGACCACTCAATTTACATTTTTTGCGGCAAGGGCAATAATGCCGGTGATGGTTACGTCATAGCGCGCCATTTTCTTATCAATTCCATTCCGGTTTCGCTCATTAATATAGCAGGTACAAAAATTTTTAAAGGTGACGCACTTACAAATTATTATTTTTTGAATAATCTTTCACCACACTTGTTATTTACTGATTTAATAAATGAAGAAAATTACCAAATACTCTTTAAGGATTTAAAAAAACAAAAAGGGAAGATACTAATCATTGACGCATTGCTTGGAAGCGGAATAAAAGGTGAAGTTACCGGAATGTTCAGCAATGTAATTGAGGAGATAAATGCTTTAAGCAGCAGGAATAAAAAAGTTACTGTTGTATCTGTTGATGTCCCTTCGGGTCTATCATCTGCAAGTGAACAGGGTATTATGATAAATGCTCATAATACTGTAACTATGGGCGCAATTAAAACGGAATTACTCTACGGGAAAGGTAAGGAAAATTCAGGTAATTTATATGTTATGCCAATTGGAATTACACCTGAGGTGCTTGAGAAATATAATTCCTATAATAAATATTTGGTAACAAAAGAAGATGTAATATCTCTTTACCCTGTTCGGAAAAAAGCATCATATAAATATTCAAATGGTAAGGCATTTGTAATTGGCGGCTCACGCGGACTCTCAGGGGCAGTAATTATGAGCTCTCTTTCTGCGCTTAAATCAGGCAGTGGAGCAGTATTGGCTGCTTTCCCAAAATCAATTTCATCGCAATTCGGTAAAAAACTTTATGAAGTAATTAAAACAGAACTTGATGAAACTTTAGAAGGTACGATTGCAGGAGATTCCTACAGCAAGATTGAAAAGCAAATAAATAAAGCTGATGCAGTTATTATCGGACCCGGCTTTTCACGAAATAAAGATACTGCTGTATTTCTGAAAGAACTCATAATAAATTGCAAAAAACCTCTAGTCATAGATGCTGATGCCTTAACTTTACTTGCTGAAGATATTGAAATTTTAAATTCACGTAATTCGGATAGTGAAATTATCTTAACACCTCATTTAGGTGAGTTTTCAAGGTTAAGCGGACTTAATACAGAAACAATAATCAAAGACCGTTTTAACGCTGTTATAAATTTTGTTGTAAAATATAACGTAAATGTTGTCCTTAAATCTGAAACAAGTTTGAGTTGTACGCTTGATGGAAGTATTTATATCAATAACTCAGGAAATGAACTTCTTGCCTCTGCCGGGTCAGGTGATGTACTCTCTGGTGTTATAGTTTCTATTCTTGCCCAAACCGGTGATATAAAAGCAGCAATGCTTTGCGGTAATTACATTCACGGCATGCTTGCAGAGAAGTATTATGAAAAGTATGGAAATAAACAAACCGCCTCCCAGCAGGATTTAATTAAGTTTATTCCAGAAGCTATTACTGATTTATTGGATTAAGATAACTATTGCAAACGCAGCGATTCCATAAAGTATTCCCAAACTGGAGTTTGGGAATGAGTCCAGGTTTCTGCTTCCCAAACTCCAGTTTGGGAAGGAATTATTTATTAATTTAAGAAATATTTGCGAGGAGCGTAAGCGAAGCCTGACTGCCCCGCAGTAAGCAATCTCATCCAAACTGAAAAATTTTTTTAAATATCATTTTCTATTCATAGCATGGGCATTGATAATTTTTATACAGTCAAGCTTTTCTGCTATTGAGCTACCCAAAGTTGAATTGATAAGCGCGGACAAGATAATTCACATGGGTGTATTCGGACTTCTTACGGCTTTATGTTTTATATCATTTATCCATTTAAGTGATAAAAATATTTTTTCTAATAATGCGTTTCTATGGTCTGGAATTGTCTGTATCATATACGGAGCCTCCGATGAATTTCACCAGTATTTTGTCCCGAACCGTTCATCGGAATTACAGGACTTGCTGGCTGATATTGCAGGTGTTCTAATAATGCTTTTATTGATAAAGTATGTATTAATAAACAGAATGAAATTATTTCAGAAAGCAGAATATAATGGAGCTTAAATTACAACACGCAGTTGTTAGAGTAACATCAATTGAAAATGCTAAAGATTTTTATCTTAATAAAATTGGACTCGAACTGCTCGAAGATTCCGGTAATTTCTTTGCCGCAAAAGCCGGGAATGTCAGGCTATCGTTCTTTGGAGGTTATGAAAAACCGGAAGATTCAGAAGACCCCAAAACTGGTGTATCGCTGATATTCAGAACAGAAAACCTGGAAAATACCGCAAAAGAGCTTGAAGCAAAAGGAATAAAACCATTTGGTGAGGTTATAGATATCCCTAATTTCCACAAATTCCTCGAATATGAAGATCCTGACGGAAATGTGTTCTTTTTAGCTGAATATAAGGTAGAACCGGTATAATTGAATAATTTTAAATACCTAATTAAGTTGATTTTCTTAAGAAAAATGAGTATTTTTGTAAATATGAGGGCATTTTAGAATGTTCTTTAAAGTTCTTTCTCAGGATAAAAACTGTAAAGCAAGAGTTTCGGAAGTTACCACATCACATGGTACTTTTCAGACTCCTATTTTTATGCCCGTTGGCACTCAGGCAACTGTTAAAGCAATTGAACAGCGTGAGCTTGAAGAAATAGGTGCGCATATTATTCTCGGCAATACTTATCATTTGTATTTAAGACCAGGAACTGAGGTTTTAAATAAAGCAGGCGGACTGCATAAATTCATGAACTGGAACAAGCCTATATTAACAGATAGCGGCGGGTTTCAGGTTTTTAGTTTATCAGGCTTAAGGAAAATTTCAGCAGAGGGAGTCGAATTTAAATCACACCTCGATGGAAGCCTGCACATGTTCACCCCTGAAAAAGTTGTGAATATACAAAGAATGATAGGCTCCGATATTATGATGGTACTTGATGAATGCCTAGAAAATCCGGCTGAATACAGTAAAGTTGAAAGTTCAATAAAACTTACAACTGACTGGGCTTCAAGAAGCAGGGTTGAATTTAAAAATTCAAATTCTCTTTATGGTTACGAACAGTTTCAGTTCGGTATAATTCAGGGGTCAACATATAAAGATCTCAGGAAACGCTCAGCTTTAGAGCTTGCGGAAATAGATTTTGAAGGTTATGCAATTGGCGGTCTTGCTGTTGGTGAAGAAAATGATGTGATGTACGATATTGTTGAGCATACCACTGAATTTATGCCGAAGGATAAACCACGTTATTTAATGGGTGTTGGTACCCCCGAAGACCTGCTGAATGCCATTGAGCGCGGTGTTGATATGTTTGATTGTGTTATGCCGACCCGCAATGCCAGGAATGCGACAATGTTCACGAGTACAGGCAAGCTAAGGCTCCGCAATCTTGAAAACAAGTTCAATTTTGGATGCATTGATGAAGAAGTTGAAAGTTATACATCTAAAAATTTTACGCCTGCATATTTAAGGCATCTTTTTATGGCTGACGAAATGTTAGCAGCGCAGCTAACAACAATTCATAATTTACGGTTTTATATGAACCTGGTTGAAAAGTCCAGGGAAGCGATATTGGAAAATAGATTCATTGAGTTCAAAAAGGATTTTTTAGTAAAGTATAATACAGTATCAGGTTTAAAAAAATAATCAATTATTTCAGAAAAACATTTTAACATTTAATTAAGGAAGGTATCGTAAATTGACATATTTATTTTTTATATTACAGGCGCAAACAGATGGCATAGCAAGCATGGTAAGCTCGTTATTACCGTTTTTACTTATTATAGTTGTATTCTATTTCCTTATATTAAGACCCCAGCAGAAGAGACA
>JANPBV010000454.1:0-1570 GCA_031430615.1 Ignavibacteria bacterium
GATTTTAGATTATATCAAAGATAACAAAAGAATTGAATTATAAAAATGTATGTGCAATTTTATTGAAAACTCTTTTATAGGTATTGCCTCATTAGCGTTGCGTTGTTTTTAGTTTAAGTTCTTTGAAAGCCTTGATAATTCATTGTTTCAGCGATTTTGAAGTCGGCGGTGATTAGAAATTGATTCTGCCGTCCTTTGTTCTAAATATTTGATTATGAACGAAGGACGAATGGTCTTTTCCCAAGTGATGAGTTTTGCTTCGCAAGATATTTTCAAAGCATGCGTCCATCGGTATAATGGTAATTATAAAGCGAAGGAGTTTACATGTTGGAAACAATATCTATGTCTGGCATTTGGTCAATTAACTCATCGGGAGAGTCTGAGCGATACTATGCTGTGTCTTCAGTTGAACGCAGATAAATTATATCGACTTGGACTCGGTAAAGCTGCCCATAAATCTACGGTGTCCAGAGCAAACGAAAACAGAGACTGGCGAATCTTTCAGGATTTTGGGTTAAAACTGATCGATCAAGCAAATGACCTTTACAAAGGGGAGAATCAGCTTGAAGTTAATCTGAAAGGAAAAGTTTTCGCTCTGGATTCAACGACCATAGACCTTTGCTTAGATGTTTTTTGGTGGGCAACATTCCGATCGACAAAAGCTGCCGTCAAAATTCACACTTTGCTCGATCTGAAGACATCAATTCCGGAATTTATTTTCATTTCAGAAGGTGATGTACACGATGTAAACATTCTGGATCAGATTGTTGTACAAAAGGGCAGCTATTACGTTATGGACAAAGCCTACATTGACTTTGAACGATTGCATCGCATCAAAAGTGAAAAAGCCTATTTTGTTGTCCGGGCAAAAGAAAACCTGCAATTTGATCGCCTTGATTCCAGACCCGTAATTAAAAAGGTTGGTATTATTTGCGATCAGGACATCCTTCTCACCGGATACATTAGTAATCAAAAGTATCCGGATCGCCTGCGAAGAATCCGGTTTTATGATTCCGACATGGATAGGTCTTTCGTTTTCCTAACCAACAACTTTCGCTTGAAAGCAGCAACCGTAGCACAGTTGTGCAAATCCCGTTGGGAGATCGAGATTTTTTTCAAATGGATAAAACAGCATTTGAAAATAAAATCATTCTGGGGTCAAAATGAAAATGCAGTAAGAACCCAGATTTGGATAGCGATCTCCGTTTATATCTTAGTTGCAATCGTAAGAAAGAAACTAAGGATTAAGCATTCGCCCTACGAAATTCTGCAATACATCAGTGTATCACCTTTTGAAAAAAGACCCCTGAACGAAATCTTTTCAGACAATGAATTTCAAGATTTCAAAGAACAAACTGATATACAATTGAAAATCAACTTATAAAGACGCAACGCTAATGACGTAATTTTAATAATAAAAAATCTCATGAAAAACACAATAGTTTTATTTGTTTTGATTCTTGCCTTGTGCAATCCGGCTTCACTTCATTCACAATCCGGCGGAACCAATTTTCAATCCGAAGTGAAACAATACCTGGAAGAATACAATAAAAAATATCAGCAACTGACA
>JANPBV010000455.1:0-2821 GCA_031430615.1 Ignavibacteria bacterium
CCTATACTGTGCACGGTCTTTATAACCTGCTCTTTATCTTTTTTATTTCCAAGCGATTTAAATTTATTCCTTAGCCTGGATACCATCACATCAACAGAGCGGTCAAAAGACATCCAGGAAATACCGCGTGTGTTCTGCATGATCTCATCCCGTGAGAGCACCTTACCGTTATTTTTCACAAAGAGAAGCAGAAGCTCATATTCTGTTGAAGTAAGCTCCATATCCTTATTATGGTATGATGCTGTCCTTTTGTTGGGGTCAACAATGAGCGCCTTTAGAAGAATATTTTCGTTTTTCTTTAACTTCAGTTCACTTCTTCTTAAAACTGATTGTATTCTTGCCAAAAGCTCTCTTGGTTCAAATGGTTTTGGCATATAATCATCGGCGCCAAGCTCAAGTCCAACTACTTTATCAGTCACCTCTCCCCTTGCCGTTAACATAACAACAGGAGTTTCATAGTCTTTCCTTATGAGCTTCATAGTTTCAAACCCGTCCATATCAGGCAGCATCACATCAAGTATTATCAGGTCGAAATGATTGTTCTTTAATTTTACAAGCCCGTCTTTTGGATTTTCAACAGCCGTAGTTATAAAATTATTTTTGCCAAGGAATTCCTGCAAAAGTTCATTTAACTTGCTATCGTCATCTATTATCAGAATTGATTTTGACATTCTATATATTTAACTCTTTCTTATAATTTACTTTCTGTATTTCAACAAAGGGGGCAAGCCCCCCTGTTAAAAAAACCTTATACTACTTTAGTTCTATAAAAATACTTATCATTATATATACATACTACACATAAAGCGCTTCACATAAAAATAATGATTACTGCTTTCTATCGTCTTTATTTCGCTTATCTTTCTTGTCATGCTTTTTCTCACGGAATTCCTTCATCTTATCAGCAGCTTTATTTCTCTGGTCACCGGTTAAGATACCATGGAATTTAGCCATCTCATCTATCATAAAGCTTTTCATCTCTTCGCGGTCAGCATCATGCTTCTTTGAAATTTCAAGAGCTTTTTGCTTATCAAAAGTATCCTGGCGGAACATTTTTTCCATTTGCTCAGCGTCATTTTTCCTATCTTCCTTCTTAGCATCCATTTTTGCTTTTATCTCGTTTTTTATCTTTTCCACTTCGGCTTTTTGCTGTTCGTTTAAGTCAAGATCTTTTACTATCTTTTCCATGATAAATCGCATTGGACCGTGATTACCGCCGCGGTGGTTATCATAAAATCCTTTTGCAAAACCAAGACCTGCTAAACCGGTTACCAGGAAAAGAACAATAACAGAGCTGATGATTATTTTTCTTTTTCTTCCGGTCTTTTTAGTTTTGTTCCCATCTGACTTATTTCCCAGTTCAGACGGATTGTTAAATGAATTTATATCTGACATTTCTACTCCTTGTATTTTTCAGCCGTTTAATGCTGATTTAATTATTTATTACTTATTTACATCACAAAGTTACATGTAAACATTACAAATATTATGATTTTAATGTAATCATACTGTAAATAAATGTTACAGATCAAGATGATGTATTTTTAATAATACACTTAATTTTTTGTAGATTTCTTAGTATTTTAAGAGCTAAACCAATAAAAATATGAGAAATCTAACACTTTTTTTTCTATTTATCTTTGCTGCGCACAATTTAAGCGCGCAAGATACATTTTCAATCACAGCAGTAGACCCCGTAACAGGGTATGTTGGCAGTGCCGGTGCATCATGTATTGCAGGCTCAATAATTTTAAGTGATGTACATCCAAATGTTGGGGTGATACATACACAGGCATTTTACAGAGCTGCAAATCAGATCTATGCCAGAAATTTAATGAATTTGGGTCTTTCACCTCAGCAGATTATTGATTCGTTAGTAGCACACGACGAACAGAATAATCCAACTATAAGACAATATGGCATTACAGATCTGGTTGGAGGAGGAAGAACTGCAGGATATACCGGTATTAATACCAATAATTATAAAAACCATATGCTTGGTGTTACTTTTACCGTACAGGGTAATATTTTATTAGGGCAGCAGATACTTGATTCAATGTTCGCAAGGTTTACAAATACTGTTGGCACATTTGCGCAGAAATTAATGGCAGCGTTGCAGGGAGCAAAAGTTATAGGGGCTGATACAAGATGTTTAGCATCTAACAGATCATCAATTTCCGCTTTCATTCGTGTTGCAAAACCAACTGATCCGCAAAACGGACCATATTGGCTTGACCTGAATGTTCAAACTGTACCGGCACCCAGAGACCCCATCGATTCATTGCAAACATTATTCAATCAATGGATGACAACAGGAATTTCCAACAACCAGGGCATTTATCCTGAGGATTATTCACTAGGGCAGAACTATCCAAACCCGTTTAACCCGAATACAACAATTACATTTGATATTGCAAAGCTCTCGACAGTAAAACTTGTTGTGTATGACTTAACAGGCAGAGAAGTTGCAGTACTTGCTGATAATATGTTTCACAGAGGCAGGTATTCAGTGAATTTTGATGCAACGGGGTTTGCAAGTGGAGTTTATTTATACAAATTATTCGCAATAGATTTTTCCGCAGGTTCAGAGCTGGCATTTACAGATACAAAGAAGTTAATTTTAGTAAAATAATATATTTCTTATTAATGCCTCAAATAGTAACTAATTACATTGAGCTTCACATTTGCCGTAAAACAGACCAGGGTGATAAGTTCCTGCTTTTGAAGCGTTCTGATAAAGCTAAGATATACCCGGGCAAATGGCAGATGATAACCGGTACTATTGAATCACACGAACACACTAAAGACACCGTTATACGAG
>JANPBV010000456.1:0-2374 GCA_031430615.1 Ignavibacteria bacterium
GTTTCTGGTGATTATAGAGCGGGGGTCACACCTCTTCCCATCTCGAACAGAGAAGTTAAGCTCCGCCTCGCCGATGGTACTACTACCGCAGGGTTGTGGGAGAGTAGGTCGTCGCCAGATTTATTTTTAAACTCCAATTGGATTATTCCGGTTGGAGTTTTTTTATTATTTAAAATCAACAGCCTACAACACAGAGACACGGAGGCACAGAGAATTATTGCTGAAATGGCAATTATGCCAGAATTGAAAATATTCAACGAACTAGTATAATTAGGTATCAAATAATCTCTTTTATAATTATTTTTGCAAATGATGTATTACAGAAGAAAAATAGTTTTATCGATTTTGAAGCTTTTTGGTGGAAAACTTGGTAAAACAGACCTCCAAAAGATATTGATGTTAACAAGCGTAAGCCAGAAAAAGGCATCTTACTACTTTTTGCCATATAAATATGGCTGCTATTCATTTAGTTCAAATGCAGACCTGAATACTTTAAAAAAATACGAACAAATTAAAGAAGAAGATAATACCTGGGTATTAATTGACACTAAAGATTATTTTGCTGAACTGGAAAAAAACGACAGGGTAATTATAAAAGACCTGAAATTAAGATTTGAAAACTTACTCGGCGAAGAACTTATTAAATATACATACAGGAAATATCCTTATTACGCAATTAATAGTGAAATTGCCTGGAAACTTTTAGATCAAAACGAACTAGACGCTATTGAAAACGTAAGACCGGTTAAGAATGATACCGCCCTATATACAATTGGATATGAAGGAGTTTCTGTTGAAGAATATTTTAATAAGCTTATTAAGTATAAGATTGAAGTATTATGTGACGTGCGAAAAAACCCTTTAAGCATGAAGTATGGCTTTTCAAAATCACAGCTTAAAAATGTTTGTGAAAGTATTGGATTACAATATATACATTTGCCCGATGCTGGGATAAATTCCGAATACAGGCAGGAATTAAAAAGTCAGTCAGACTATAATTCTTTGTTTAAAAAATATAAAGCAGAAATGCTTCCTAATGCATTTGAAACACAAAAGGAAATTTTAAGACTGCTTAATGAGCATAAAAGAATAGCATTAACCTGTTTTGAAGCAAATATTTGCCAATGCCACAGGCTTCACCTTGCTGAGGCAATTATTAAGCTCACAAATAATACAGTATCCCTTAAACATATCTAAAAATGCCAAGACTTAAGGTCCTTATTACAGTTACTGCATATCCACTGCCATCGAGAAGTTATGATGAATTGGTATGTACTGCTGGTGTACTGGAAGATGGAAGCTGGATAAGAATTTATCCTGTACCTTTAAAATTCCTTACAGGTATAAAAATTAACAATAAAGCAAAGACCTTTAAATACAATTGGCTCGAAATTGATCTTATTAAGAGAACCGATGATTTCAGACCTGAAAGTTATAGACCTGCAAGAAATAATATTGCAGATGTTAAAGTAATTTCGAGAATTGGTACATCTGACAACTGGGAAATAAGGAAAAAACATTGTTTAAGCAAAGTATACACCGACCTTACAGAATTAATCAATGATTCAAAAGAACCAAAGAATGTTTCGCTTGCTGCATTTAAACCCACAAAAATAATTGATTTTGTTGCTGAAGATGATACCAGAGAATGGCGAAATGAGTGGACTGAACTCAGAAAACAACAAGATCTTTTTATTAACGAAAGAGGTCAGGCTTCAGGAATTATGATAAGAAAAGTACCTTATAAATTTTTTTATAAGTTTATAGATGATAAAGGCAGGGAAAGCAGATTGATGGTTGAGGATTGGGAACTGGGACAGCTATACTGGAATTGCTTAAGAGATGCCAAAAATGATGAAGTTGAGGCTCTAAAAAAGGTAAGGCAAAGATTCTTTAATGATCTTGCTTTAAACAAAGATATTCATTTATTCCTGGGTACAACGATGGAATGGCACAGAAGAAGAGCAACCAATCCGTTTGTAATTGTCGGGGTTTTTTATCCACCAAAGGTAATACAGGGTTCATTATTTTAAATGAAGCAAAGCAGAGGGGGAATTAATTTATGGTTAATTTAAATTAATAATGAAAAAGATACTTTTAATATTTTGTCTATTTTGTTTAAATATTTCTATAAATTTATCGCAAACATTTGAATGGGATTAGATATTAGTAAAAGAATCACAGGAAATTGGAGGTTCACCTACTGGTATGGTTTACTTATATATTTACAACAACTCTGGAAAAAGATTTGATTATTCAATTTGCGAAGATGGGGATGGTAATATTAATAAAATTGAAAGTTTTGTTTTTGAAAATTGGAAAGTCCCATCTGTTTCATTAAGTGCAGCAAAAACTTATAGAGCAGAAGCAGGAT
>JANPBV010000457.1:0-2170 GCA_031430615.1 Ignavibacteria bacterium
AAACTGCGGGTATTTTGAAGAATATATCACAGATAAAGATATTAAAGACGAAAAGATAATTGATAAGATAAAGAAGAACTGGAAGAGGGTGAAGTAATATACAGATTGTCATGTCATAAGACTGACACCACATGAAAATAAACAAAAGTTCAATGCTTCAAAGCTCCCCTCCTGTTTTTAGGAGGGGAAGAAATTAACTTCCGGCAGGAAGTTAATTGAGGGGAGGTCACTTGATTTTCTTCCTTGTAACAATTTCCCTATAAAACTATTTTGCATTTAAAGGTAAATGCAAATAAATCCGCCGCCGGTAAAACAAGACCCCTTTCTAGCTCTGCGTTATGCGGAGTTCCGCTATTATCTCTTCTCAAATTTCTTTGTAACTGTCGCACTACTTATACAGGAGGTCATAATTGGCTATGAGTTGTACCGCATCACCCATGACCCTCTCGCTATAGGTATGATAGGTCTTGCCGAGGCTATTCCTTTTATACTACTATCTCTATTTGGCGGACACTACTCAGATAAGCTCTCCAAAAAATATATTATGCTCTGGTCACTTGCCTTCACTATGATAGCATCAATAGTTTTATACATATTATCATTCAGCCTGTTAAATGTTGAGCACGCCGAAGAACTTAAGTATACTATCTGGGGAGTAATATTTTTCATCGGTATATGTAAGGCTTTTTTCTTTCCTGCATCAACATCAATAAAAGCATACCTTGTGCCAAGGGAAGCATACGCAAACTCATCAACATGGAGCTCATCATCATGGCAGACAGGTGTAATAGTTGGTCCGGGAATATCGGGGTTTTTGTATGTTATATTCGGATTCTCAGGCACGCTGCTTTTTGTTATCGGGATAATTTTCCTTTCTATTATAGCCGTTGCCCTGATAAAAAACCGCGCCCCCGATGAAGCCTCTGAAGGCACTATGCTTGAGAAAATAAAAGAGGGCTTTGCATATGTATATAAAACCAAGATAATTCTCTATTCCATTTCACTTGATATGTTTTCTGTAATGTTTGGCGGGGTTGTTGCAATACTTCCCGTGTTTGCCGAAGATATTCTGCATGTAGGCGCAGAGGGACTCGGCATTATGCGGGCAGCTCCGGCTATAGGGGCAGTTCTTGTATTGTTTGTTCTTTCTAAATACTCACCAATGAAACGCGCATGGCGGAACCTGCTGCTTGTTATTACAGGATTTGGTATTGCGACGCTTGTGTTTGCTGTTTCAGAAAATTTTATCTTGTCCGTAGCGGCGCTTTTTGCAACCGGAGCATTTGACAGCGTTAGTGTTGTAATACGCGCTACATTACTTCAATTGCTGGTGCCCGATAACATGCGCGGGAGGGTCAACGCTATAAACGGGATATTCCTTTCCACATCAAACGAGGTCGGCGCATTTGAATCAGGTTTAGCCGCAAAGATAATGGGCGGGGTTCCATCGGTAGTTTTTGGCGGAGCCATGACATTAATTATAGTATCCTACATTTTCTTCAAGAGCGGTGACTTATTGAAACGGGATTTTTCTGGGTAGTCTCTTCAAGCTCAATACCAACCTCCTGTTTTGGAATGTTACATACAAACAAGCCTTTAAAATAATGTTTTCCCTTACTTTATCAATTGTCGCTGTTGAAAGTTAAATATTTTATGTATATATTTATCATATACACAAATCAAATAGAATATTTTGATTGATTTTGAAAAAATTGAGGGATTCCAGTGGGATGAGGGAAACATAGAAAAAAACCCTAAAAAGCACGGAATATCCAATATTGAATCAGAACAGATTTTTTTTAATGAACCCCTGTTAGTTGCTGAGGATAACTTTCATTCAACTCATAATGAAGCAAGATACAGTGCCCTGGGCATTACCGATATTGGAAAAAATTTAACGGTTATTTTCACAATAAGAAATAACTTTATAAGAATAATTTCAGCAAGAATAATGTCTGATAGAGAGAGAAAAATATATAATGAAAAAAAATAAAAAAACACCTAAATTCAAAAGCGAAGCAGAAGAAAAAAAATTCTGGAATAAGCATGATACCCCGGATTATTTTGACTGGTCAAAGGCCAAACGTGTATCATTTCCGAATCTTAAACCATCGGTAAGATCAATTTCACTCAGGCTTCCCGAGGCAATGCTTAATGATCTGAAAATTAT
>JANPBV010000458.1:0-1862 GCA_031430615.1 Ignavibacteria bacterium
GCATTACCGGGAAGTTACCGCACCACTGATTTGGCTGATATATCTGTGTATAAGCTGTAATTGACATCGTAATAATTAGAATTGAAATGTTTTTAATCATGATTTCCCCCCTTGGAAACTTGAATTATCAAATTTCAGTTAACTTAAAATAGGTATTAATATGAGGTAATACAATAAGGGAATTGGTTAACGAATAACGTTATAATATTATCAATTCTATTGAAAATTAATCAATTTGCAAAGAAAATAAACAAAAAAAACTCTTATTTCTAAGCGGGTTTGAAAATATTGATTTCTTATAGTCTCAAAACCACTGAATATACTTTGCGGTTAGAAAAAAGAAAATAATTTTACATAATTAGATAATAATTTGTAATAACAAACTATATTGAAAGCTATATAGAAAGTTGTCTTAATAATATGTAATTTTGATTAATGTTATCAATTATCATACCTGCATTTAACGAAGAAAAAAGACTGCCTGAATGTTTGGAAAAAACGATCAATTTCGCATTGGATCAGAAATATTCTACAGAAATTATTGTTGTATGTGATGGTTGTACTGATGGAACTGTAACGATCTGCAATAATTTCAAAAATACCTATACTAACTTGAAAGTAATTCAATACTCTCCAAACCGCGGGAAAGGATTTGCAGTTAAACGCGGAATTCTTGAAGCTGGCGGTAATACACGATTGTTTATGGACGCAGATTGCGCCGTACCTATAGAAACTGTTACAAATTTCCTGATGCAAATTGAAGAAGGTTATGATATTGTAATTGGAGCACGGGGATTAAAAGATACTAAAATTATTGCTCACCAAAAGATACTGCGCGAAGCAGCCGGAAAGTTATTCGGAAGATTTCAGAAATTAGTACTGGGAATCCCTTTTCATGACACTCAATGCGGTTTCAAACTATTCACACGTAAAGCGGCTGAATTTATTTTCCCTCTGCTGAATTATGAGTGTTCTTATTTTGATGCTGAACTTATCTATATTGCATATAACAATAAACTAAAAATTAAAGAAATGCCTGTTGTTTGGAGGCATGATGGAATGACACGAATGCCTATCGGAGCTTCAAGGACAATTGACCTGTTTAGAAAATTATTCAATCTTAAATATCTTCATAAAAAATTACCTGCGAAGAGAAATGAATAATCCTGTTACTGTTGAAAATTGTCCGGTCTGTAAAAACAAAACATATGCGGTTATACACCGAAAGGAAGAGTTTCAACTTAGGGAATGTTCAATATGCTCCCTGGTTTATCTTTCGCCCAGATTGAGTAATATTGCAGAAGTGTATCTGGATAACATGTCCTCATCACCGAGCAAATACTACGAGCTATCTCATAAATATGATAGTGAAACATTTAATAAGCGGCTTGATCTAATAGAAAAATTCGAGCAAAAGGGTAAATTATTGGATATTGGATGCAGTACCGGCACAATGCTGGAAATTGCAGAAATGCACGGTTGGAAAGCTTTAGGAATTGAGCCTAATCCTATTTCATCGGAAATATGCCTAAGTAAGAAATTGAATGTGTATAATGGATTCTTTGAAAAATCCTTTGTAAACTCAGTCACTTCTAATTTTGATGCAGTGTATATGGGAGATGTGATTGAGCACGTTCCTAATCCTGCGGAAATAATTGAGTTATCACTCAAATCATTGAAAATTGGTGGAATTTTAATGATAGTGACTCCAAATTTTGAAAGTATAGTTGCCAGACTATTCCAAATTAAACCATTAGAGCACATTTTATATTTCAACCAAACTTCAATAAAATATTTGCTGCAAAATTTTGAGACTAAGATCGAATTATTGACAAGGACAACCAGAAAGCGATCAATAAAAG
>JANPBV010000459.1:0-11333 GCA_031430615.1 Ignavibacteria bacterium
AACTAATACTATATTTTCTTTGTTATATATAAAGCTAACAGTTTCAAAATAAACTATTGTTTTCAAATATTGAATTAATTGACAAAACCCCTATTTTTCTATATGTTTAATTCACAAAGTTTAAGAAAATCATTTAACATTAAAACTATGCTTAGATATATAGCAGATATTAAAACTTTAATTTACATGTTTCTTACTACTACCCTGTTTATCCTTCAATGGACATCAATAGGAGTTCATCCTGCTACATATATAATTTATTGTTTTCTCTCGGTGTCTGTTGCAGTTATCACTCATAACCATAATCATGTGAGGATTTGGAAATCAGATTTAATGAATACTTTACAGGATTGGTGGCTTACAGTATTTTACGGATTCCCTGTTTTTGCATGGATCCCCACACACAACAAAAATCACCATAAAATGAATAATCGCATAGGTGATTATACAATTACATACCGCTTCAGTGAAAAGAATAATTTCCTTACTTTACTTACATATCCCTCCATTAGCGGATATTTCCAGCAAAAAGCTATCAGAGATTATCTTAAAGTTCAATTTAAGTCAAACAGGAAAAGGTTTATACTCTCAATAGCTCAATATGTAATATTAGTTTTATGGATAGGCGCTGCGCTGTTTATCGATTGGAGGAAAGCAATTTACTTTGTCATAATACCTCAACACATCTCTCTATTCAGCGTTTTAATTTTTAATTACGTTCAGCACGTACATGCCAACGAAGAATCTGAATGGAACCATTCAAGGAATTTCACAGGACTTCTGAATTTTATGTTATTTAATAACGGACTTCATACAGTTCATCATGAAACTGCCGGTATGCACTGGAGCCATGTCCCAGAAGCACACAAAAAAGTTGAACACCTGATAGATCATTCATTGAAAGAAAGAAGTTTTTGGTGGTATATTTTCAGAAACTACGCAATGGGGTTTTTTAATAAGAAATATAAAACTGATTCTATGCGCCTTCAAAGAATTGAAGCAGAACTAAGAGCGCAGAAATCTATGGATCATAGTACAACCGCAATGATTTAGATACTGTATTCTATAGTTTAAAATTTTTGGAGAGTAATATTTACTCTCCTATTTTTTTGAAAAAAATCAGTTACATTATTCTCATTGATATTTCGCAAATAACAGATAATCAGTGCTTTATACGTGAATTATTGAAATTTGAATATCAAATTAATAAATAAGTAAATATTTTTGTAATACAGGAGACTATTATATAATGTCAAAAAATAAAGATAAAAAAGCCTTAAAGATCAAAATAAAAAAAGCTAAAAAAAGTGATTTTGATAAAATTGTAGAACTTATTAAAGAGCTTGCCGCATATGAAAAACTCGAAGGTCCGGATGAATTCGCGGTAAAAAGATTATTCAAAGATACATTTGGCAAAAACCCATTCGTTAATATGTTAGTAGCAAAAGAAGGAAAAGAAATTTTAGGTTATGCTATTTATTTTCATTCATACTCATCATTCTTAGCAAAGAAAACAATGTTCCTTGAAGATATTTTTATTACTCAGTCCCGGAGAAATTCAGGCATTGGCAAATTATTCTTTGATAGGCTTATAGAAATTTCAAATGACCAGGGCTGCGGCAGAGTTGAATGGGCTGTACTCGACTGGAATATTGATGCAATTGCATTCTATAACAAGATCGGCGCTAAACCGCTATCTGACTGGATGTATTACCGTTTAACACTTTAAAATCTGATTAAATATTCAGGTTATACAAAAAGTATCACAAATACTATTTTGGATTTATAACAGGTTAAGTTATACTTAAAAATATTATTATATTTATAACATGAGTAAAAACGAAATTGAGTTATTGAATAGAATAACTATTAATCCCGATATTTGTCACGGCAAACCTGTAATACGGGACTTAAGGTATCCGATAGAAAATATCTTAGAGTTGATGTCTTCGGGAATGACAAATAATGAGATTCTTAAAGATTACCCTGATCTTGAAGAACAAGATCTTTATGCTTGTCTTGTTTTTGCTTCTAATTTAGTAAAAACCAAAGAATTTATATATCAAAAATTTCAAACTAACAATTAGATTATTTTTATGGATTTTATTGTTGATGCAATGCTACCATTAAGCCTTTCTGAATTATTGAATATAAACGGATATAACTCGATTCATACCTCGCAACTTCCACAAAAGAATAAGACAAGTGATAATTTTATTAATGAACTATCCTTAAACGAAAAAAGAGTAGTTATAACAAAAGATAGTGATTTTGAAAACGATATAAGAATAAATCACAAACCCTATAAATTAGTACTAATTACCACTGGCAATATTTCTAATAGTTCTCTACTTTCTATATTCAAAAACAATTTACCTCTCATTATTGGAACTTTAGACAACTCCATCTTCATTGAAATTAATGAAGTAGGAATAATCAGAAATTTTTAGGAAACATCATAACAGTGTGTTCTCAGCTTATAAACCTGACACATTAGAACTTATATGAGCAGTGTACATAAAATAATTTTATTTGACGGAGTCTGTAATTTTTGCAACAGCTCCGTCAATTTATTTATGTCAAGGGATAAAAAAGATATTTTCCGTTTTGCTGCATTGCAGTCTGATGCGGGAATTGAACTTCAGGAAAAATTTAAAATAGATCCGGATAATATTGAATCATTTATCTTAATTGTTGGAGATAAATATTATAATAAAACGACTGCGGCTTTAAAGGTTGCAGGTTTGATTGGTTTTCCGTATAACTTGCTTTACCCTTTTATACTTATACCCCCGTTTATCAGAAACATTGTTTACGACATAATAGCTAAGTATCGCTACAAATGGTTTGGCAGGAAAGAATTCTGCCGGGTACCAACCACTGAAGAAAGAGCAAAGTTTTTATGAAATGACATAAGATTAGCCAAAACTTTACCAATTTCCCTTTATTTTCCATACTATTATTGATATATTTGTAAAATTTTTAAATAATTCCCAAATTTTACCGGCATATTTCATTTGATAAAGATAGCGACCTGTTATTTACAGATATTTGTATGGCTAAGCATAGTGTTATGCGTTAATATATATCCCCAAAACAGGCTTATCACACGCAATTCCCCTGATATACCCGAAACATTCCAAAAGACAATACAGACCGAACACAGGAAGCTTATCAATCTGAATGGGCAGTGGGATTTTTCTTCCCAGAATATTAATGCTTCTAATGTTACAGTTCCCTTTTGTTATGATTTTAAAGGTAAGGTTACAGTTGCCAGAATGTTCAATACGGGTCTTGAGAGTCCCAATGATTGGAATTACATAATTTGCTGCGATGGAATTAATTACCAGGCTGAAATTAAAATTAATAACAGCTTTATAATCAAGCATGAAGGCGGATTTACTCCCTTTTCAACACCAATTGCAGAAGGAATCATCAAGGAATCAGGTAATATTATCGAAGTTAAAATTGATAATTCACTCGATGCCTCAAGAACCATCCCTTTAAAGAACACAGCAAACTATCCTAAAAATTATGGCGGTATATACAGGGATATATACATTATAGCTGTCCCCAAATTATTTATTAAATCATCTAACCTGATTTCTGAAATAGATATTAACTTTAATGCTGATATTAAAAATACAGTATCAATAAGCGCAACTGAAATAGATAAATATTCAGCCGGTGATAAAAAGTTTATTTTAAAAACCGAACTGCTTGATAGTTCGGGTACTGTAAAAGCTACCAGTGATGCCGTACAGTTTTCAATTTCATCAAACTCAACAATACAGGCAGTAAATAAATTAAGTTTAAATGGTCCCATTTATTGGTCGCCTGAATACCCGTACCTGTATAAACTAAAGGTCACAATTTCACAGGGAGACCAGGTAATTGATTCATACCTGACTGATTTCGGGATATATGAGCTTGTCCGCAAATCAGGCACCCTGATGATGAATAACAGCGAGTTCAGCTTCAAAGGAATTAATTACATAGAAGAATTTGGCTCAACCGGACTATGTGCATCATACAGTGATATTGAAAGGGATGTTAAGCTGATAAAATCACTGGGTTGTAACATAATTAAATTATATGGCAGACCGGCAAGCAGTTATCTTGTAGATCTTTGCAATAAATACGGCTTACTGTTAATGGAAGAAATTCCGGTCTTCACAGTTCCCGGCTCAATACTTGAATCAGAAAATTTCCTTCAGCTTGCCGAAAACCAGCTCAACGAAATGATATATGCGCACAAAAATAACCCATGTATTTTTGCTTACGGCTTAGGCAATGATTTTGATGTAACAGGCTCAGCCGGACAAACATATGTTAAGAGAATGGTTTCAGCAGCCAAAAAGATCGATAACAGGCTTTTGTATTACTCAACTAGAAATTATTACAACGATAAGTGCCGTGATTTAGTTGATATTACGGGTATTAATTTCTATGATGGAGATCTTAACCTGCTAAAGAATGTTGCCGCAGATATAAAGCTTAAGAAAGAAAAAGTATTTATTTCTAATTACGGCAAAATTATTAACCCTGCAAATACATCTGGATACAGTGACCCTTCATCAATTGAAGCACAGTCAAAATATATTGTTGATTTTACTAAGCTGTTAAAATCAACATCACTAATGGGCGGTTTCTTTCAGTCATTTACTGATTGGAATTCAGATGTTCCTAATGTAAGATACCCTGATCTTACCAACCAGTATATGCGCACAATGGGTCTTTATACACTTTACCGTGAACAAAGACCGCCGGCAATAATTTTAAGGAAGGAATTCCTTGATGAAGATATCCCAAATTTAAACATCGGCACATTCACTAAAGAAGCGCCATTGGCATTTGTATTTACAGGTCTTATCACATTCATTTTATTTATATATCTTGCCAACAGTGTCAGAAGGTTCCGTGAAAATGTTTGGCGCGCGCTTTTCAGACCATTTATTTTTTATACAGATGTAAGAGAGCAAAACCTGATACCAACCTTCCATAACGTACTCTTAGCCGTTATCCTTTCAATAGGGAGCGGACTCTTTTTTGCCAACCTGTTATATTTCTGGAAAGATTCACAATTGCTTGATATAATGCTTTCTACTATAATTTCACATGACCAGGTAAAGATATATCTTGATCAGTTCATGGTGAACCCGGTTAAACTCGCAGGTTTAATTGCGGCAATTTCATTTGTTAAAATTTTCATTATAGCATTTATTATCTGGCTTTTTTCATTGACAATGAAATACCGGGTTGGCTTTAACAATATTTATACAATTACTGTCTGGGGTCTCTTGCCAACAATAATTCTATTGGTAATTGGCACATTTTATATAAGAATTTTACAGGCAAACACAGACTTCGTAATTATCGGATTAGCAGCGGCAGGGCTAATGTATTTAATTTCATTATACCGGATTCTAAAAGGGACGTACCTTATATTCGATACATTTTTCCTGAAAGTTTATGCATATGGCATTATCTCAATAGTATTATTAAGCGGCGGTTTACTGTTTTATCTTAATTCTACCAGGTATGTATTTGATTACTTCAGGCTGGTTATGACATTTTTAAAATTATAAATTGAAAAAGAATATAAACCTTAAACACTAATTACACTAAAATTCCGAATTTCACAAATAAAATATTTAAAACATAAATTTTTAATTGAACTGTTTGGACAAAGAAATTATTTACAAAGATGAGAGTTATCAAATAATTTCATGTTGCATGGAAGTATATAATTATCTTGGTAATGGGTTTTTAGAAGCGGTATATAGTGAAGCTTTGGAATATGAATTTAAAAAACGAAATATCCCTTATGAAAAAGAAAAAATCTTTGATATTAAATACAAGGATATTGTATTAGATAAAAAATATAAAGCTGATTTTGTTGTTTATGGAAAGATAATTTTAGAAATAAAAGCAGTATCTACCTTAACAGAGGGTTTTAAAAGCCAGACTTTAAATTACCTCAAAACAACCAAATTCAGATTAGGGATTTTATGCAATTTTGGAGAAGAAAGTTTTAAGTTTAAAAGATTAGTTTTATAAGTGTTTAATTCTGTATTTTAATGAAAAAATCATTAATTTTGTATTAAGAGCTCATTAGAATACATGCTCTATCCTCAAAATTATAGATATAATTTGTGAAATTAGTTATTTTAGTGAAATTCGTGATCAAAAAAAATAATTGTATTTAAGTAAACTTGAAATATTCGGTTTTAAGTCATTTGCTGATAAATTAGCAGTTGATTTTGATGCAGGCATGACAGCCATTGTTGGACCAAACGGCTGCGGAAAAACCAACATTGTTGATGCTGTCCGCTGGGCAATTGGTGAACAAAAAGCGAGCGTTCTAAGAAGCTCAACAATGGAAAACGTCATCTTCAATGGCACTAAGAACCGTAAACCATTAGGTTACGCAGAAGTATCCCTCACAATACAGAACACAAAAGGAATACTACCATCTGAATATACTGAAATAAAGATAACCCGCCGCTGTTTCCGCGATGGAGCGAGTAATTATATGCTCAATGGCGTTAATTGCCGCTTGAAGGATATTACATCGCTTTTCATGGATACCGGCATGGGCTCTGACGCTTATTCCGTGATTGAGCTTAAAATGGTTAACGAGATCCTTTCACACCGCACACAGGATAGAAGAAAGCTCTTCGAAGAAGCCTCCGGTATTACCAAATATAAGGAAAGAAGGCGTGAAGCTCTTTACAAGCTTGAAGTTGCCCGCGAAAATATCAATGAAGCAAATATTGAAATCAGGAACAGGCAAAGAACTGTTAACGCATATGAAAGAATAGCTCAAAAGCAGCAGGAAGCTAAAGAAGTTAGTATAAAGCTGAAAGAAATTGAAATTGAATATCATACACGCGCTTATTCAAAGTTAATTGACGAAACAAAGAATATTGAAGAAGAATTAAAGAGTAGGGAAAAAGAAAGAGAAACGCTGCAAGCAAGCCTTAATGAGAACGAAAATATTATTGAAAGATATAAGGCAGAGCTCTTTACAACAGAAAGTAAGCTTAATGAATCAAGGGATAAGCTTAATAATGTTAACTTAAGCATTAACGAGCTTCAGACTTCAATATCTATATCAGAACAGCGTATTAAATACCTTCAGGAAAATATTGATCGCTTCAGCAGGGAAAAGATTGAAATTGAAGCTGATATAGAACGCGCCAAAGCTAATAAGACCGAAATTGAAGATAAAATCATAGTTATTAAGAGTACAACCGATTTGATGGAAGATTCACGCACTACTAGAAAAACAACCCTTGATGAAACCGAGATTAAAGTTAAATCAAGTAAAGAAGAATTAAAAGACCTGACCGTTAAACATGCCGTAACTGCAAAGGTATTACAGGAAAAACGCAGTGAATACGAAATTATCAAGAACAGACTTGAAGACCAAATATCCAGGTGCAGCAAACTTGCTGATGAGAATATAGTAAATATCAATAAAGTTGCGGAATTTGATGCCTCTTTACGAGATGCTGAAACCGAGCTTAATAAACTCAAAGATGAACTTTCTAAACAAAGTTCTGAATATGAAGAACAGAAAAAGATCAAAGATAACTACAGCTATGATCTAAACAAGTTGGATAAAGATATCATATACAGCAGACATGAAGCTGAAAAACTTAAGGATAAGATAGAGTTCCAGACCAATCTTCTTGAAAATTTTGAAGATTATTCAGAAGGTATTAGATACCTTGTGAAAGAAAAGAATGAAAAAGGAGCATCAGTTGTAATTGATAAGCTTGAAGTTGAAGATAAATTCAAAATTGCAATTGAAACCGCGCTTGGTGAGGTTTCAAATTATCTTATTGTAAATAATCTTGATTCCGCTGAAAACTACATTAAAATACTTACCAAAGATCAAAAAGGTAAAGTTACATTTATTATCAAAGATCAGCTTTACAATACTACGCTTAATATCTTCCAGGAAGAATTCCCTGAAATATTAGGTCACGAAGGCGTTTATGGCTGGGCTGATAGGTTCATTAAATGTCCGGATGAATACTTATTACTTTACAAATACCTGCTTGATGAATTTGTTATAGTTGAAAATCTTGATACTGCCAGGAAGCTTTCTCAGGATAATTTTATCAAATTCATTACTCTTGATGGTGATATTGTAACTAATAGTTTTTTAAGAGCAGGAAGCCGTACAAATGAGGAATCTCTGAAAATTGGCAGAGAAAAACTTATCGCCGGGCTCGGGTCCCAAATTACGGAAATTGAAAAGACACTTGAAGCAGATGCAAAGAAATTAAGCGACCTCAGAAGTAATTTTGCTGGAATTGATGTTGAAATACGGCAGAACAGGATACAGGAAAAACGCGCTGAAATACTTGCGGCTGAGAATAAAATTCAGCAGTTAAACTACCTTAAGACTGAGACTAACAAACAGATTACACATTACAAAAATGAAAACGATGAGCTCTCAGCATCAAACAAAGAGCTATCTGAAAAGATGGATGCGCTTATTCTTGATATAGAATCCGCTGAGAACGCGAAATATCAGCGTGAAAAAGAGCTTGAACATTTTACTACAGAACTCGAAAACCTAGCCGATGAACTTACATCACAGCGTGAAGAGTACAATACTTTCAATATAGAGATCACAAAAGTAAGAGCCGAGCTTTCTAATCTTGATAATGAACACTCGAGGACTGAAGAAAATATTAAATCAAGAAGAAGCAATATTGAAGCCAGAACACTTGAATGCAATGAATATGAATCTGAAATCAAAAAGCTTCTGACAGAAGTGGAATCATATAATAATAATGGCGCTGTAAACGGTTTAAGACCAAAATTAAGGCTGCTGGAAAGTGAAAAAACCGGAATTGAAACAGATTTCAGCCTGGTGAGAAGTGAGTATGAAGTAAAACGCTCATTGGTTGATAAAGTTGATAGTGAACAGAAAACTTTGCGCAACGGCAGGGATGGGATTATTGATTTCATTCACAAAAATGAAATGCAGCTTACTAAAGACAGGCTTGAAATAAAAGAACATAAAGTTAAGATAAGAGAAGAATATGAAATTGATATTGATTACACCCAATATGAAGATTCTTTTGAATTTGATCTTATAAGAGCGAAAGCTGAAGTTGACAGACTAAAGAATAAACTGAGAACACTGGGTGGTTCAGGTCAATTAGAGCTTAACCTGTATGAACAGGAAAAACAGGAGCTCGAAAAGCTTACTGAAGAAAGAAATGACCTTACAAAAGCGGAACATGACCTGATGAACCTGATTGATGAGATCAACAAAACTGCGCAGAATAAATTCACCGAAACTTTTGAGAAGATCAGGCAAAACTTCATGGCAATTTTCAAGGAATTATTCCTCGAAGGTGATGAATCCGATCTCAGGCTTGTTATTGATCCCGATAACCCGGATCCACTTGATGCTAAAATAGATATTATCGCTAAACCAAGAGGCAAAAGACCGCAATTGATAGATCTGCTCTCTGGTGGAGAAAAAACACTCACAGCTATTGCGCTGTTATTTGCAATTTACCAGGTAAAACCTTCACCATTCTGTATTCTTGATGAGGTTGATGCCCCGCTTGATGACGCAAATATTGATAGGTTCATTAAAATTATCCGCAAATTTGCTCAGGAAACTCAGTTTATTATAGTTACACATAATAAACGCACCATGGAAGCGGCTGACTCAATGTATGGCGTCACAATGGCAGAGCAGGGAATTTCAGCCATCGTGAATGTTAAATTCAATGACCAGAAAATAGCTTCTTAGCTTTTTTATTCTAAATTAACTCTATTACTTTATCAGCCATACCCTCTTAAGTAAATTTTCAATTTATTAACTGTTTTATTTTAAAGTTTATTCAACAATAAATTATATGACAAACGAACAAAAACAATTCCTTGTTAACTTAGTTAACACCCCGGCCCCTTCAGGTTTTGAGGAACCTGTACAAAAATTATGGAAAGAAGAAGTTGAAAAATTCTGTCCCGATATCAAAAAAGATATTCATGGTAATTTAACTGCAACTCTTAATCCCGGAAAAGAAAAATCTATTATGATAGTAGGTCACTCTGATGAGATAGGGTTGATAATTAATTACATCAACGATGACGGGTTTATTTACGTAAGACCCATTGGCGGTGTTGACCCGACAATTCTTGCATCTCACCGCGCAAGGATACTCACAAAAAAAGGTGTTGTTCCTGCTGTGATAGGCAGAACATCTCTTCATCTGTTAACTAATACACAAAGAGATAAAAAACTGGAAATGCATGATATCTGGCTTGATATTGGAGCTAAGAACAGGAAAGATGCCGAAAAATATATTTCTATTGGTGACCCTGTTGTCTTTGGGGGCGATTTTGAAGAAATGACAAACGGCACAGCCACATCCAGATGCTGGGATAACAGGATAGGTGTTTACATAGTAGCTGAAACTTTGAGAAAACTCTCAAAAGCAAAAAATCTTAAAAACACTGTCTATGGTGTATCATCTGTACAGGAAGAAACAGGTGTTTGGGGTGCAGGTAATCCTGCGTATAATTTCAAACCCAATGCGGCAATTGCTATAGATGTCATCCCCTGTTCAGACCAGCCTGAGATTCCAAAAGAAAAATTCGGTGTAACTAAACTCGCTGAAGGTCCGGTTATCACACGCGGGGTAAGAACCAACAACAAAATGGCAGATGAGCTAATTGAAACTGCTAAAAAGAAAAAGATGAAAATACAGATTGATGTGGATTTCGGACATACATGGACAGATGCTGACCCAATATCGCAATCACGCGGCGGTGTTGCAATAGGTGTCGTATCAGTTGCAACAAGATACCTGCATTCATCAGTTGAAACATTAAGCCTTAAGGATATTGACCAGACGGTTGATCTTCTTACTGAATATATTACTAGATCAAAACTTGAGTATTAACTAAACAAAATTTATTTTTAACATAATCAGGGAATATGAAAACATTTTTAAAAACATTTACTTTAATATAAATAATAGCATTTGCAGGAGGATACAGCAAAACATGACAGCAGCAGAACAAACAACAGCATCAGGGTTAAAATATACAGATGAAGAGGTTGGCACCGGTGAAGATCCAAAATCCGGAGAGACAGTTACTGTTCATTACACAGGTACACTTACTAACGGAAAGAAATTTGACAGCTCAAGAGATAGGAACGAGCCGTTTTCATTTAAAATCGGAGTTGGACAGGTTATTAAAGGATGGGATGAAGGTGTTCTTTCAATGAAAGTTGGCGGCAAACGCAAGCTAACTATCCCCGCTGATCTGGGCTACGGCTCAAGGGG
>JANPBV010000460.1:0-1811 GCA_031430615.1 Ignavibacteria bacterium
CATCACTACTAATGAAGTTAACTGCAGGGATGTTTAATTTTTCCCATGCCGAAATTACACCTGGATCAATATCAACTAAAATACTGGTATCAGCTCTTCGCTTGTTGCTGAAAATTCCGCCATTGCCTAAACACAATTCAATATAAGTTTTATGCGGTGGTATCTGATTTATGATTTTCTGATACACTCCTGAACCGTGTTTTCCCCCGTTATATGTCTTAAATGGTTTCACTCCGGCAAGTATCATCAAAAGAAATGATAAGCGCAACTATGTAAACACATACTGTATAAAAATACAGTAGTTTTACTCAAAGATACATTAAGCTATACAGCTTAATACCATTGAATACAATCAATACTACTGCGTGATACAAGACTATACCTTTACGGATTGTTTAAAAATTGATTGTTTTTGCAATAGTATCAAAATGATACTTATGTAAAACAGAGCAAAAACGGCAAATCGTACCTTTTTAGATACCTTTTATTGCGTTTAAAGGCTGTTTTGCAATGGTATCTGTGGGATACTTCTATGGTATACTGGTTATACCATGTTCTATATAGAGATTAATAAAAAGATATTAATTATTATAAGAGATTAATCCGAAATTTTAGGGTTGTGTTGTTCTGGGCGAAGACATAAAGAATTCGCTCCGCTCATTTGGACTGAAACAACGGCAAAAACCAGTAGTATTCGCTCCGCTCATTTTGATATTACAAAATCAAAAGATTAGCGGGGGAATATACTTGCAAACTTGACAAATAAAATACTTTTCGTTATACTTGCAATACGAGTTAATCATTTCCACATTCAACTTTACATAATATATATTATTTCTCATTTTATCCACAAAGTGTTAATTTGGTTTGATTTGAATAGTTAATTAGTGCTCCCAATTATTGCTTTTAAGGTTTTCATTAGTTACTTTTGAATGATAAAATTAATTATTCTAATAATGATCAAACATATTCTGGTTCTTTTTTTCATTGCTGTAACTATATTACCTGTAAATATATTTTCTCAAAATGACTGGAAGACTGACTGGAACAAAACCTTAACTATCCTTGATTCCATGTTTTACCGTGAGCAGCGTCAGTTCCGTACCATGCAGAGCTATCAAAACGAAGCCACCGAAGAGCTGATACTCAAGGATATTGACACATTGAATGTATTTGCTGTAGATGTTAATTTGCACATTGATCTGGCTAATGGCTATAAATTCCCAAGTGATGCTGACGCATTGAATGCCTCGGAGACATTTAATCTCAAAATCGGGGCTATTAAAGAGTACTTTGACCAGTGCAGACTGCAAATTCACGTAAATAACAACATTTTGCAGAAGCGTCTTAAGAATGAAATACTTGATTTTAAAGTAAGGCAAATTGATGATATTAAGCTTGGTAATTACGTGCCAATATTGAAGTAATTCTCAATTCTGAGCGAACGAAGTGAGAGAAGAACCTCATTCAAGAGGCTATTTTTTGAAATATTTATACAAAGACTTAAAAAAATGGCTTACCTAATGAGATCCTTCCTTCCTCCCGTTGCACGGGATTAAGGCGTAGCACTTTGGTCAGGATATGGATATTTAATGACATAAATCATAGTAGAGTTACAAGCAAACCTTTATATTTGTATAAGATAACTCATTAAATTCTACCAAAATGACAAAAATAAATGTATTAATAATGGGTGCTGCTGGTAGAGATTTTCATAACTTCAATGTTGTTTACAGAAATAACCCTTTATACAACGTTGTAGCTTTTACAGCAACACAAATTCCCAATATCGATGGCCGTAAATATCCTGC
>JANPBV010000461.1:0-4537 GCA_031430615.1 Ignavibacteria bacterium
GCCATTTTTATTGATGTAGAGTTTTAAGATAGGGGCTAAGCCAAGATTACCGCTCAACCCAAATTTACCATATGTACAAAAATTCCCAAGACTGTATGCAATGAACTTATCCTTATACAACTCAACGCCGCGTGATACATGCGGACCCTGCCCAAAAACAACATCCGCGCCTGCGTCAATCATAGCGTGGGCAAATTCATAAACATTTCCCCTGTCTTCACCAAGATAAAACTCTCTTTTACGGGTTACCCTGGTTGAGCCTGAGCCTTCAGCGCCGCCATGAAAAGCTACTATAAGAATGTCACATTGTTTTCTAAGGTCACTTACTATCTGCACAGCCTTTTTAATATCATTAATACTTAATGTACCGTTGTTAGGCGCAAAACCTGTGAACCCAAATTTAATACCGTCTTTTTCAAAAATTGCCGTAGGGGCAGTTAACTGTCCGCCATATTTAATGCCATACTGCTTAAGCGTTTTCTGGGTTGACTCCCTGCCTATATCACCCATATCTCCGCTATGATTGTTGGCAATACTCATAATATCAAATCCGGCATCCTTAATGTATCCCGCGTAATGCTCGGGCATTCTGAAAGCAACACAATTAGAGGGGTCAGAGCATACCTTTGGCGTGCCGCCTTTATCAAGCAATGTGCCTTCAAGGTTCCCTATGGTTACATCAGCAAGCTCAAGGAATTCTTTGGGGTCATCAAGGATATATTTCCCGTCATCAGGCGGTAGTGACGCAGTAGAAGGATAATTTGTACCGAGCATCATATCCCCTACCATGATGAGTGAGTATACGGAATCAGGATCTGTAATTTTTTCGATTATATTTTTATCAGGGTTCTTTTCATCTTTATTTTTATCTGATGAATCAGGTTTTTTACCGCATGAAAAAACCAAAATGAAAAGGAATAGGAAACTGTAACTTATCGTTTTGGTATTCATGGATTATGTTTAATATTAAATTGATGTGTCGTAGAGCAGTCCTTTGGCCTAAATCCCATGTAAGACCTCCACATGTCTAAAGCCAGTACTGCGGCCTAAATCCCCTCACTGTCAAGCCAGTTCTTCGACTTGGTAAGCCCTTGGACTGCTACCGCAGTGAGGGGACTTAAAAAAACAAAATGTTGCAAACTTATCGTCTCCCCCTTGACAAGGGGGAGTACGGCGCAGCCGGGAGGGGGTCGGTTTTACTGGTTTGTCAGTTCTTGTATCTTTGTTTTGATACTATCAATAACAAAATCCAGGGCTTGGTAAATTTCAGGATTTGTGAATCGAATAAACTGAACTTCAAGCTGTCCTATTTCTAACTCTCTTCTCTTATCATACTCTTTTTCTTCATCTGTAAGGTGCGTAGCACCGTCAACTTCAATAACTAATTTTAGTTCGGTGCAATAGAAATCAACAACATATGCTCCAATTGCAAACTGCCTGCGGAATTTACATCCAAGTATCTTTCTGTTTTTTAACTCGCCCCAAAGTATTGCTTCGGCTTTAGTCATATTATTCCGAAGCGTTTTCCTTTTTTCGTTATCTACCTGCCTGTTGTAGATTTTGCCCATGTTTAGACCTCCCCTAAATCCCCTCCTTGGTAAGGAGGGGACTTAAAATCAAATTCCTAATTTTGCGCCCTCTTGTTCTACCTCTTAGTGGGATTTTGTTTTCTTAACTGGTTTCCCCTGGACTTTTTCTTTTTCCATAAAGGTTGTTGGCGTTCGGTAATAAAGGTAAAATCCAATACCGATCAATACAATTGAAATTAACTGCGCTTCGGATAGTCCGAATAAAAATCTCGGGTTCAGGCGGATGAATTCAACCAGCAGGCGTGCCGCGCCGGAGAGAATTAAATACAGCCCAAAGAGCTTTCCATCGCCTTTGAATGCTTCGCGTTTTTTCCATAACAGCCAGAATATCACAGCGCCGAACACAAATTCATACATCGGCGTTGGATGGCATAGGGTTGAATCCGGGACAACTCCCCCGAACTTTGCAGCTAAATCACTCCCCCTGAAAGCGATTGATGGCGGCAGCGTTCCATTGGAGTAATCAGTCCCCCATGGCACCCACGACATGAATTCCGATACAGGAAGCCCGTAATCACCATCACCGGATAAGTGACAGCCAACACGCGCAATGCCATAACCTATAGCAAGTGATGGCGCTGCAGCATCGCAGACTCTTAGGAAAGGAATTTTTTTTGCGCGGGTGTAGATGTATATCATTGCTGCAGCAAGAATCAAGCCTCCATAGAAGGTTAATCCGGCAGGAGAAAAAAGTCCGTCAGTTGAAAATATCTTAGCCGCTGACATTGAAGAAAATGATTTCCATTCTTCAATTACATATAGTAACTTCGAACCAATCACACCGCTAACAAGAGCAATGAATGTTATATTAATAGCGGCTGATTCTTCAAGTTTTTTACGCTTGAACTCCCGCTGCATAAGCCAGCTTGCGACAATAAAGCATATGCCAAGCATTAAACCGTAACTGTACACGGGTATTGGACCCAGTTGAAATAATTTAGGAATCATCTTCGCTCGAAATTTCTATAAAACTTTTCTTCGTAATATTTGATACTTTTACAGGATTTGATCTTGACCTTTGAATTGTCATTTTAAACTTACTCTTATCGGAATCCTTTTTATCTACTACTACACAATATTCACTATATTTAAAATCATAGAACCTGTATTCATAGCCGGCAGTTCCTGAGCTTGAGAGGTCACCAATTGGCGCGCTAAAGCCAAGGATATTGAAGAAAAGATTCTTATCTTCTGTCCTGTTTTCAATTTTCAGAACATACTGAAACGCCTGGAATTCTTTTGTTGTCTCGAATCTAAAGGAAATATAATCCTTTTTCTTTGTTTGGTCATGCTCGAGGGAAATATTCAGAACATATTCAAACTTCATTTGAGGCGGCTTAACTTTTTTAGTTCGCAATTATTTTAGGGTCTCCTTGGGTTTTAAAGCCTCCTGTAATTTATCAAATTCAACTTCCACTTGTGTGCTATCAGCCATATTCTTCAATAATCCTTTTCCTTTTGTAAGTTCTTCATCACCAATTATGTAAACATACCTCACACCCAGCTTGTTAGCATCCCGCATTTGAGATTTAAAGCTTCGGGCTAAGAAATCAGTTTCACATGAAATACCGGAGTTCCTTAATTGTGTAATTAAACCATAAGCAATTTGCTTTGCTTCATCGTTTAATGCTATAAAATATATCTCAGGTTTATTCTGCACACCAAAAGTGAAATTATTTTTTTCGGCAACAATTAATATTCTTTCAATACCGCTGCCGAAACCAACACCCGGGCATGGCTTACCGCCTAATTGTTCTATCAAGCCGTCATATCTTCCGCCGCCGCCTAATGCATCCTGTGAGCCAAGGTCACCCGAAATGAATTCAAACGTTGTATCGGCATAATAATCGAGTCCGCGCACCAGGCGGAAATCAGTTTCATAGTCAACCCCAAGCTTAGTAAGCTCATTTACAACTTTATCAAACCTGTTCTTTGATTCTTCGCCTAAATTATCAAGAATTTTGGGGGCATTATCGGTTATTGCTTTATCATTTTGATTTTTGGAATCTAGTATTCTTAAAGCATTTGTTTCATACCTGTGTTTACTGTCATCAGAGAGTTCATTAATATTCTTAGCCAGGTATTGTTTTAATATTTCAATATAATTTTTTCTCTCATCTGCTTTACCAATGGAATTAATTTTAACCTTAAAATTATTAATACCGCACCGGTTATATACAGTTTTTGCAAGCATGATAAGCTCAACATCGGTCAGATAACTATCGCTGCCGAGAATTTCTCCGCCGAACTGTGTGTGCTCACGGAATCTCCCAGCCTGGGGTCTTTCATACCTGAACATATTGGTGATATAGTACAGCTTATGCAGTGGTGAATCGCTAATCATTGAGTTTTCAAGGAATGCGCGCATTACAGGCGCTGTTCCTTCGGGTCTAAGCGTAATTGAATCACCGCTTTTATCATCAAATGTGTACATTTCCTTACCAACAATATCGGTTTCAGCGCCTACTCCCCTTTTAAAAAGCTCGGTATATTCAAATGTAGGGGTACGTACTTCACTGAAATTATAAAGCGCAGTAACTTCCCTTATAACATTTTCAACAAAATGCCATTTGTAGATATCTTTGGGTAAAATATCCTTGGTACCTTTGGGTTTCCTGAAATTCATCTATTACATTAAATTATCTTACAATATAATTTTCTTAATCGGCAAAATCTATGAAAATCAGTAATTATGTTTATTTTCAATATTATTCAATAAAATTATATGGAAATCACTATACATTTATTCATAATCTAATAATACGTATTTTTGTATTAATCAAATTTTTAATTATGATAAAAGCAGTAGTTTTTGACTTAGATAATACATTAATAGATTTTATGCGGATGAAAAATACCGCAGTTGAAGCAGCCACAAAGGCTATGATAGATGCCGGGCTGGACTTTCCCTACAGTGAAATTAGAGCAAAGATAGATGAGATATATAA
>JANPBV010000462.1:0-3262 GCA_031430615.1 Ignavibacteria bacterium
ATGTTCTAATTATGGTTTAACTGTTCCTGAACTTTCTGCAAAGACTCAAAGAAAATTAAGAAAATTAGCGCAGCAGGAAGCATCTGTTTTTAATCCTGTTGACCTATTACCGCCTGCTGATGCCGCAATGTATGCAAATGCGGCAAAACTAATGCTGGAAGATAAGAACATTGATTCTCTCATTGTTGTAGTGGGTCCCCCTCTGATGCTTGACACATTGGAAATTGCTTCAGCTATATGTAATGCTGTACAAGGAACAGAAAAAGCAGTAATGCTTGTAATGATGTCACAGGATGATGTTATTCCAAAGTTAAAAGTTGTAAATCCTATTCACCCGCCGTTATACAGATTCCCTGAAAATGCTGCAAGAGCAATTTCCAGAATGGTAGCTTATAAAAAATGGAAAGAAAGACCTGAAGGTGTATACACAAAGTTTGATGCCGATAAAAAAGCTGTCAAAAATATTATTTGCAAATACAGGAACAAAAATAACGTTTACTTAAGCTCCGAAGATGTTTCCGCTATTCTTGAGGCATATGGAATGCCTTCAATAAGATCAATATTTGCGAAGAATACATTCGAACTTATTCAAATATCAGACAAACTGAAGTACCCGGTTGTATTAAAGGCAGTGGGCAAAAAACTGATACATAAATCTGATATGGGCGGCGTTGAAGTAGATATTCATAATGCAGATGAATTGTTAAGATCAGCAAATAAGATAACAGATAAATTAAAGAATCATAACGCATTACATCTGCTGGAAAAATTCTTAATTCAGCCCTATGTATCAGGAGGGGTTGAAACAATTCTTGGCATTACTAAGGATGAAAAAGCAGGACATATGATAATGTTTGGTCTGGGCGGAATATTTGTTGAAGTGTTTAAGGATGTTAATTTCAAACTTGTGCCAATTAATGATGTTGAAGCTTTTACTATGATAAGATCAATTAAAAGTTTTGAACTGCTGAGTGGAGTAAGGGGTAGAAAACCGGTAAATCTTGAGTACATCAAAGAAAGTCTGCTTAGACTTTCTGAATTAAGCAATGATTTTCCAGAATTCAAAGAAATAGACCTGAACCCTTTTGTGTTTTTTGATGAAAAGGAAAAATGCTGCATTCTGGATGCTAGGATAAGATTATAAAAAATGTATATATTTTTCTAACTCAAAAAGGGATTTCAATAGAAATCCCTTTTGTAATTTATACAAATAACTTAACTATGCTTTGGACCCGGGCGTTTTAGCCATGTAAATACCATTATCAGCAAGCTTGCCGCTATAACACCTTCTGCCCAGAAGAATGCCGCATAATCAGAGAGACACCCTATTGTTGGAATAAACGGCTGAACTCCCCTTAACGCAGGCATTGCAAATAACATTGCTGATAAGAATGCGAACATGGAATATTCAACTTTTCGGTTTCTGAATACAATTGAAAATACAACAAGCGCAATACTGATTGTTATAAGCCAGAAAAGTATCATAATGAATTGCGAAAACATCTTAACCGCAGAAGTTCTTTCAAGAAAAATTTCGAGTCCGGTATAACCGCCTGATGATTCTATTTCATTTGCAGTTGATACTCTATACCCCTGAATGGATGCGAGGAAATTTGTCTCCTTAACAATCGGAACTTCTACATTTGTAATTTGACCTGAGGAGTCTTTTTCAGGAGTTACTATATGTAGACTGATAAACGCTTTATGTTTATCATAAGGATATTCCATTAAATAGCCTTCATACATATCAACCGTTACTTCAAATGGATTTATCCTGCTGCCTTTTTTGAATATAAATTCATTTTTCCCGCTGTTACTGTTAGTAAATATTGTAATATCTTTGCTTAATGTTACGCTATCAACAGAATAATTTCCGACAGGTTCAGGGTGCACCCTTATTTGCACATCACCTTTTACTGGGTCAATATTTGTGATCTGTAAGTTGAGTTCTATATGGTTTGAGTCAACTTCATTTTGATCAAAATTAACGTAGGGTTCTTTTGTAATTTCAGACCTGAAAAGACCCATCATAACATAAAATAATATTACTGCTACAACTATGCCTGTAAGCAGTACAAGTATTTCTTTTGTTGAGATTTTTTTGCCAGCCAGCTCCATTTTTGCCTCCTTAAAATGATTGTGGATTAACTCATTGTTACAAATATAGTTATATTAAACATATAATTATAATTTTGGATCAACATCAATTTAAAGAGAATTCAAAATAATTGACTGAAAATTGGAATTTTTTAAGAATTAATAAAAGAATATATTTGTCAACTGTTCATTGATAATTGCAAATTGTTAATTGCAAAAGGCGCGTTGGTGTCTGTCTGAGCCAGATTTCATCCCGATAAATCGGGATTCAATAATTGGTTAATCTGAAGATTTCGTTCAGCTAAAGCTGAACCGCACACGACCAAGGGTAGCTTCTTTTGTTTATTGTTCATTGATAATTGCAAATTGTTAATTGCTAAAGGCGCGTTGGTGTAATTGGTTAACACGCCGCCCTCTCAAGGCGGAGAGTACGGGTTCGATCCCCGTACGCGCTACTTAAAAAACCCCGCGCAGTGACGCCGAAGGCGTTATACGCGCTATAAATAAACTTTTAAACTCACAAACAGGGTATAGACTTATATGCATGATAAACTTCAATTATTCATCGGTAACTGGATAGAAGAAGGAACGAATGAAGATGAATTTGAAAAATGTGAGTGGTTTGAAGGTGAAAAACATGTATTTTGCTCATGGGATAGTATTATTAACGGAAAACCTGCCACCGGCAGAAGTATATTAAGCTATTCAAATGTAATAGAGAAATTTACTTATTATGGATTTAGCAGTACCGGAAGAAACTCATACCAAACAGGCACTTATTCAATCAATAAATTTATATTCTCAGGTGAGATTAAAAAAAATGAACAGATTGTGAAGACAAAAACAACATTGATCTTTTCAGAAGATGGAAACTCGATGGACTTTATTCTTGAGCACGAAGAAAATAATAAATGGATAATAATTGATAAGAAAAGATCCGTAAAATTACAATGATTATTTTTCCAAATTATATTAATGAATTGTTTTTTAAATAAATAACGGTTAAATGACAGTTATTTTTTGTGAACTTTGTACTTAATTAAAATTTTATTTACCAAACACTTTTTGTTCACATTCATCATAATCGCAGCATGTATGGCATACACGTTTCATTGCGTGAAAATCTTCAAGTTCAATATCTTTGGATAAAAATATATCCTTAACA
>JANPBV010000463.1:0-4027 GCA_031430615.1 Ignavibacteria bacterium
TTCATGTTCCCTCGCTGCTAAACTCCAGTTTGGAAAGGAGAGTGTGTTTTTGTGTAAGGTGACTTAATTAATCAAAACATATAAAAAATCAAAAAATTTAAAATGAAAACATTTTTAAAAACATTTACTTTAATATAAATAATAGCATTTGCAGGAGGATACAGCAAAACATGACAGCAGCAGAACAAACAACAGCATCTGGTTTAAAATATACAGATGAAGTGGTAGGAACCGGTGAATCACCAAAAAAAGGCGAGACCGTAACAGTCCATTATACCGGAACGCTAACTGATGGCAAAAAATTTGACAGTTCTAAAGACAGGGATGAGCCGTTTTCGTTTACCATAGGAGTTGGACAGGTCATAAAGGGTTGGGATGAAGGTGTTCTTTCAATGAAAGTTGGCAGCAAGCGCAAACTCATAATACCTTCTGATCTGGGCTATGGTTCAAGGGGTGCCGGTGGTGTTATTCCCCCAAACGCAACCTTGTTATTTGATGTTGAATTAATTAGTATAAAGTAATTTTTTTTGCGAGCGAAGCGAAGCAATCTCATAATAGAACAATTAAGATTCTATAAGATTGCTTCCTTCCTCCCGCTGTGTGGTTTTAAGGCGTGGCGTCATTTCGTTCCTCGCAAAAAAACATTCTAACGGGACTTTAATTTTATTAAATTACATTTTTTCCTTTATAATCTAATTTTTCTCATATTCTATAAATTTTTGAATAAATTAATCATTTATTCATATTACCGTTTAATGCAACCTTTTTATGTACTGCGGCGTCTTAATAGTATGAAAGGAATGAATATAAACATGGGAATTATGCTCTACATCAAAATTAAAACTATCGAAAAAATAACAGCAAGTATGATAATACTTAATTTGGCTGTTTTTGCTATACTTTGTTACAACTATTATATAAAATTCTAACCGGCATTTCAGTTATTACTCATTAGAAATTCAAATCAATTTTACCTCATTTACCGCTGTTAAGTGATTACCTCCGCTTGACAATAAAAAGGAATCCCGAGTACTCGGGATTCCTTTTTTATAACCATTATTAAAATAATCAAACTACCAAATAGATACCATAATAACGGGATACCTACCGTTAAATAGTCTATTTTCTAACTGAAAACCCGAGCAATCTCTCGGGTAATCTATTGCCTAAACCCTATATACTTAAAATATATATTGTTTAAAAAAATAATTTAAACGCAGAAAATTTTCAATATTTATACCGTAACTGGGGTATAAATGGTGCTATAGTAGAAAATGCTATTCCTTACTCAAATTACATTGTTTAAATTTGTTCAATCAAAAAAAGAAAACAATTAAAAATTATTACAAATCTAACTAACTATACAGTATAATGAAAAAATTAATATTTACATTATTGTTAATCCTTTGTGTTACCAGTACTTACTCTCAATGGGTCTCTAACTATGGATATAGTTATGGTGACGTAAATATCACAAATGCAAAGGGTCAAGCTGTAACAACTGATGCTAATGGGTTCAGTTATGTTACAGGCTATTCGTTTGAAACAGAGACCCAAAATGATATAGTAATCATTAAGTATTCCCCAACAGGTAGTATAGTTTGGGCTAATAGTTATAATGGAACAGCGAACTCAAATGATGAAGGAGCAGGTATCTGTGTTGATGTAAACGGCAATGTTTATGTTACCGGTTCAGTTCAGAACTTAAACAGAGGTTACGATATAGTGATTTTAAAATACAACTCTGCAGGCGCATTAGTGTGGAATAAAGAGTATTATAGCCCCGGTATAAATGCTGAAGATAAAGCATGGGGTATTGCAGTTGATACTGATAATAATATATTTATTACAGGGTATGGTACAACAGGTAATGGATATACAAGAATAGTTACCCAAAAATACTTACCAAATGGCGAATTATTATGGAGCGCATTCGATGAAAATTCAAGCGGCGATAGCAGGGGTTTAGCTATTGCTGTCAATAGCACAGGTGTTTATGTTACAGGTTATGTTCCTGCCAACAATTCTTCTGATGTAGTCCTTTTGAAATATGGTCATAATGGTGGGAATCCAGTATTTAGACAAACTTCAGGAGGTTCAGGAGAAGATAAAGCGTGGGGTATAGTAGTAGATGCAGATAATGTTTATATCACCGGTTATGTAACTGTTGGTGTTAATAACACTGATTGCTATACAGCTAAGTATAGCTCTGGCGGTTCATTACTTTGGTCAAATCAATTCAATGGTACCGGTAATGAAATTGATAAAGCATGGGGTATAGTTGTAGATACAGATGGTTCAGTTTACATAACAGGACAAACGGCTGTTACATCAACAAACACAAATTATATTACTGTAAAATATTCCAATACAGGTACAGAAGTATGGGCTAATCAATATAATGGTCCAATAAACGGCGAAGATATAGCTTCATCTATTGGTTTATTAGGTACAAATAGCGTTATTGTTACCGGAAAAAGCTGGGGAACAGCTTTAAATTACGATTATGCTACTGTAAGATACAATTCAAGTACAGGAAACCAGAACCAGGTTAGCAGATACAGTTATTCAGGGAATTCAAGTGATATGGCAGAAGATCTTGCTATAACACCAACCAATAAAATAGTAGTTACAGGATTCAGTGAGTTACTTATTGAAAGCAGTTCTTCACAATCATATATTTCTACATTGAGTTTGGATTGGGGCAGCGAAATGTCAAGCAACCCTCTTATTCCAAAAAGCTTCTCATTATACCAAAATTATCCTAATCCGTTTAACCCATCAACAAGCATTAAATTCGATCTGACAGATGCTTCACTGGTTAAACTGGCAATCTACGATATGCTGGGCAGAGAGGTTGATGTATTAATAAACCAGCAATTAGGTGCAGGTACGCATAATATATCATTTAATGCGGGAAATCTGGCATCAGGTGTTTATTTTTACAAGATTGAAACAGGTTCATTCAGCGATATTAAAAAAATGACTTTAGTTAAATAACTATTTCTATAACCAAAAAAACTAAAAATTAAGAAATGGAAACAATCTTAAATAATAAAATGACTCCTGAGAGTGTAGACTTGCTGAACCAGCAGGCCGATACAGCTAGAAGATCAGATATAGTATTGGCTATGGAAATCTCTAAAGAATCTTTAGTTATTTCAAAAGAACTTCAATACAAAGAAGGCCTGGCAAAAGCTAATTTGAATGCAGGTATCTGCAGTCGTATGGAATCTAACTTTGAACTTGCCCTTCAGTATTATGAAGAAGCTATATCAATATACAGGGAAATCAGAGATAGAAAAGGCGAATCAAGGACATTAAACTCGATAGCTAATGTTTATCTTAACTTAAGTGACTTCCCGAAAGCAATAGAATACTTTGATGAATGTATCTATGTACTTGAAACCATAGGAGATATTGAGTTTGAAGCTACAGTACTTTCAAACAGAGGTTTGGCTTGCCAGCAGTATGGTGATTTTAACTCCTCACTGAAAAATTACCTGCAAAGTTTAAGCCTTTCTCTCAGCATTAAAAAAGAAATACCGTATTTTTTATATAACAATATAGGTATCATGTATCTTGAAATAGGTAATTATCAGACAGCATTAAAATATTTCAATTTTGCTTTAAAAATTGAAGAAAATAGAAAATTAATTATAGAAGAAAGCTACACTATAGCTAACATAGGAAGAACTTATCTGTATATGGAAGATTTCACAAATGCTATCACATATATTGGAGAGGCACTTATCTTATTTAAAAAACATGGCGATAGACAGGCTGAGGCACAGGCTTTCAGCAATCTGGGCAAGGCATATATGAAAATGAGATGTTTCCCTGAAGGTATTAAATTTCTTAACAAGTCATTGAAATATTACAGGGAAATAAGTGATAGCAGTTCAGTAGGTCATACTTTATGCGAGCTTGGCGAGCTTTACTTTGAATTGAATGACTTTATTACCTGCAAAAATTATTTCAATGAATCACTTAGTATTTCAGTTGATAATACTGATGAAATAAATGA
>JANPBV010000464.1:0-3644 GCA_031430615.1 Ignavibacteria bacterium
CATTTGCGGTCACTACAAGGGTATTGACCAGAGAGTAATTGATAAGTTTATAACCAGCGAAATTTCAATTGGTGATTATGTAATAACAGGCGGTGAAACAGCCGCGATAGTAGTAATTGACGCAGTTGTTAGGTTATTGCCGGGTGTTCTTGGAGATAGTGAGTCAGCGTTAACGGATTCATTCCAGACAGATTCAGGTTTTGACGCTCCTGTTTACACCAGACCCGCAGAGTTTGAAGGAATGAAAGTTCCTGAAGTATTACTGGGCGGCAATCACAAAGAAATTGCCAAGTGGCGTGACGAGATGGGACGAAAGAAATACGGTAAAGTAAAAAGAACCACAACAAAAAGTATCACAAAAACAAAGAAAAAAATTAATAAATAAGTAACTCAAAGGAGCAAGCGGTCTTAAAATTAAACCATTCCTTCCTCTACTTTAGTAGAGTAAGGTAAGCGCTTCTGTCAGAGTTGAAAACAAGGAATAAAAATGAATAAGATAAATTTAGTAACTACTCCCCAGATGAGATCAGATCTGCCGCAATTCCAGCCGGGAGATACCATTAACGTTCACGTTAAGGTTATCGAGGGTGATAAGGAAAGAATTCAGCAGTACCAGGGTATAGTTATGGGCATTAAAGGTTCAGGCATCGGCAGAACATTCAGGGTAAGAAAAATTTCAAACGGAGTAGGTGTTGAAAGAATTTTCCCGCTGAACTCACCAACTATAGCGAAGATAGAAAAACTTAAATCGGGTAAAGTAAGAAGAGCAAAACTTTATTACTTAAGAGGTCTAAAAGGTAAATCAGCTACAAAGATAAAAGAAAGAATTTCACCTGATATAGTTATGAAAGCTAAGAAGGAAGTTCCTGCTGCAGTTGAAACAGCGCCGGTACAGGAATAAAAACTGATAAATAACAGGAAGTAATTTTTAATTAATCAATAAATAATTTTAAAAGATCTTTTATAAAACCGTTAATGTATTATATTAACGGTTTTTTTATGACCCTCACCCCTTTTCAAGGTTGTAAACCCTACCCCTCTCCCAAAAGGAGAGGGGAGAAAATCTTCATACACTTGGGTCCTTTTGATTCAACAATGCACAGACTTTTATAATGAATGAGATTATTATTATTCCTATTTTTGTAAATTAATCAGTCAGTAATTCATAAGTTATAAATAAATTGAAAACAGGAAAGAAATACTTCATTTCAGTTGCAGGTAACATAGGTTCCGGCAAATCTTCCTTAACCAGGATGATTGGCAAGGAGTTTGGCTGGGCGCCATATTTTGAATCAGTGCAAAATAATCCATACTTATCAGATTTCTACAAAGATATGAGAAGATGGAGTTTTCAGCTTCAGGTATTTTTCCTCTCACACAGGTTTAACGCTCATAAAAAGATTATCGCTTCAAAGAAATCGGTTATCCAGGATAGATCAATTTACGAAGATGTAGAAATTTTTGCCCGCAATTTATACTTAATGGGCAGAATGGAAAAACGCGATTACAATAATTACCGCGCCCTGTTTTATGAGATGATATCATATCTTAAAGCGCCTGACCTTGTTGTGTACCTTAAAGCGGATGTGAAAACACTCGTTAAACAGATAAGGCTGCGCGGAAGAGATTTTGAAAAAAGCATTGAAGCCGAATACCTTGCAAGGCTTAACAGAAGCTACACCGAGTGGATAAAGAATTATAATATGGGTAAGGTCCTTGTCATAGAATCAGATAACATTGATTTTGTGAATAACCCTGAGCATTTCAGCCTGATAATAAGCCGGATAAAGAAAAACCTGAGATAATTATATATGAACGCAGTAATACTAATTGCCCCGGGCGAGCTTGTTGATAAGATCACAATACTTGAGATAAAGAAAAGTAAGATAAAAGAAAAAGAAAGAGCCGCTGTAATAAGGAAAGAACTCACACTGCTGAATATTACCCTTAGTGAAATGCTAAAGGTCAAGAAGAAACTTAAGACTTCTGTTGGAAAAGAAAAAAAGAAGTTATACAGCATTAACCTTAAGTTATGGAATATCGAAAATAAGATACGTGTTAAAGAATCAAAACAATTATTTGATAAGGAATTCATTAGTCTGGCTAGAGCAGTATATATTACAAACGATAAGAGGTCACTGGTAAAGAACAGTATCAATGATATGTTTGGTTCATCCATCCACGAAGTTAAGCAGTATTCAGGGTATTAATGAAATATATATCTTACTTTATATTTATAGCATTCATTGCTATGCTGCTTTTTTTCCTAAAGAATGCGCTTGAACCGGTTAAAGACCCTCTATATATAACAGGCTCAGATAAATGCAATGAATGTCACAGCCTGAAAAATCTTGGTGACCAGTATTCAGTTTGGAAGAAGTCAAAACACTCAGAAGCATATAACGTATTACTTAGCGATAAGGCAAAAAGTTTTGCGGTTAAAATTGGTATTAATTCCCCTGAAACTGACGAGAAGTGCTTAAAATGCCATTCTACTGAGTTCAATTTAAAAGGTACAGGTAAGGCTAAATTCTATAATATCACAGAAGGCGTTGGGTGTGAATCCTGTCACGGCGCAGGCTCTAAGTACTCACCTTCCGAGGTAATGAAGGATGAAAATTTATTTGTCAGCTTTGGCGGTGTTATTGGAGATAGCAGAACATGCAAGCCCTGTCATTCTGATACAGGGAATAAAGAACAGGTATTAAAAGATAACTCCTGCCCTTTTCAGCAAAATGATTTTGATTATAAAGCATCACTCGAAAAAATTAAACACCCCATAAACAAAGATTTTAAATAAGGAATATAGATGAAAGCTTTGCCTAAAATTAACGAAGAAGCGGCTCGTCCAATCGGAGTATTTGATTCCGGTGTTGGAGGCTTAACGGTTGTAAAAGAACTGAACAGGCTGCTTCCGAACGAAAAAATTATTTACTTTGGTGATACAGGCAGGGTTCCCTACGGGAATAAATCCAAAGAAACAATCATACATTACTCCTTGCAGGTAGCATACTTTTTGATGAAGAAAAAAATAAAGATGCTTGTTGTTGCCTGCAATACAGCGTCATCAGTATCACTGCCAACACTAAAAAGACATTTTCATATTCCTATAATAGGTGTAATAGAGCCGGGGGCTAAATCGGCACTTGAAACAACCACCAACAATAAAATAGGAGTAATAGGTACATTAGGTACAGTTCGCTCAAACGCATATAAGAAGGCGTTGAAGAAAATTAAATCAAATGTAAATGTTTTCCAGGACCCTTGTCCACTGTTTGTTCACTTAGCTGAAGATGGCTGGAATAAGAATAAGATAGCGCAAATGGTGGCAGATGAATACTTAAAACCAATTAAAAGCAAAAATATTGATACACTGATACTTGGCTGCACTCACTATCCTCTGCTTAAGGATGTTATACAAAGATCAGTTGGCAGGAAAGTTGCGCTGATTGATTCAGGTAAAGAAACCGCAAAGGAAGTACAAAGAATACTTGAGAAGAAACACTTGCTGAATAATCACAAAATGACAGAAAAAAATCATTCGGTTTTTTATGTATCAGATTTCCCGCATAAGTTTAAAGAAGTAAGCCAGCGGTTTTTATCAAAAGATTTGAAGCATGTGCATAAGGTGATATTATAAATTA
>JANPBV010000465.1:0-3105 GCA_031430615.1 Ignavibacteria bacterium
ATCATCAGGAAAAGCAGGTTTACAAAAATCCTAAGTTTGAATCAGTCCCCGTGAGTGACAATTAGAAATGCTAGAATTTATATTGTTTATATTAACGTACGGTTTTGCAATTATAGACACCATTTTTTTTGTAACCGGTAAACTTTTAGTTAAAACATTTACTCTTTACAGATTAGAATTTGATTTCTCTGATAAAAATACTAGGTGGTCGACCATTTTTGTTGGAGCTATATTCTATCTTCTGATTATTTTTTTGCTATACTTATTTAGATAATAATGAATATAAAAAATAAGTTAATTATTCTTATCATTTCTGTGTTCGTTATAGTTTTATTTGATGCATTTTTTTCGATATCTTCAATATTACTCAATATTGAGGGTTTTTTTAATTTTAATAAGTTTGAAGATAGTTTGTTTGATAAACTTGTGACAAACTTATTTCTATTAACAATCAGTATTACTGCAATCAAAATTTCACTTAGAGAATATGATTTAAATCAAATATTCAAGTTTAATAAAAAAATATTTTTTTATGTACCTGCTGCGATTGTTGCGGGCATATTAACAAATATCTTTGGTGTATTCATAATAGATTTGTTAACATCATCATTATATGATTTTGGGCATGGAGAAAAAATTTCGCAAACCTTTTCTTATATAGATACTAATTCTAAAAAAATCATATATATATTTATGGTAGGGATAGTTATACCTATAATTGAAGAAATTTATATGAGGTTATATGCATATAATTTATTGAGAGAAAAATTTAATATTATTGTTGCAATATTATTGAATACGATAATATTTCTTCTATTCCACATAAATCCATCATTATTTCCTTTCATAATTATTGGGAATATTATACTCTGTTTAAGCTATGAATATACAAAAAATTTACTAGTTCCTATGCTAATTCATGTAACTATAAATACTTATAGTATAATAGTATAACCTATTTAGTAGTTATCATCAACGAGAAATTTGAAACAGTGTGCGGTAAACACGCTTGAAATATACAGGAAGTGAACCTGAACCTGAAACAATGACCGAAAGCGATAATCCGGGCTGGACATTGCAGAGTGATGAATACTAACTTTCTTCGCCACGGCTCAGCAAGTCAAGTGTTCGTGATGTAAGCGGTAAAGAAATAGCAATATATTCAGGTTCAAGTTTAACACAATGGAACATTTGGGGACTTGATAATGTAGGTAAGATAAACGCTGATACGACCCGTAATTATTATCTTAAAGATCATTTGGGGAGCATAAGGGTTGTACTGAATTCAACAAATACGGTTATCTCTGCTCAAGACTATGATGCGTGGGGTTACCCGCTTGAAAACAGAAGTTACCAAAGTACCAATACTCTGTACAAATTTACAAGTAAAGAGCGCGATAACGAAACAAGTTACGATTATTTTGGGGCAAGGTATTATGATTCAAGGATAGGAAGATGGGGAGGGGTTGAACCTTTGTTAGATAAATATGTAGGGGCTACACCTTATTGTTACAGTTTGAATAATCCTATTTTTTTATTTGATGCAAATGGATTAGAGGTTTTTGTTAACGGTGACCGAGAAAAAATCCAAAATGCAATTAATGATTATTCTAACCTAAATGTTAAAGTAGATAAAGAAACAGGAAAAATGTCTGTTGTAAGCGGTAAGGCAAAAACAGATTTTGATAAAATGCTTTTAAAATCTATCAAAGATGAAGATATAAATGTAAACTTAAATTCGGTTACTGATAATAATCCATTTGAATGGCGAGAAGGTGTTTTTTTGGGCAGTAAAATTGGAGATGATGGGAAAGTGAACGCTACACAAAAAATAAATTTGTTATTTAGTGAAGCATTTGAGAGTGCTGCTGGAGGTGAGCTCGGAAGGAGTATATTACACGAAATTATTGAAGCTTATATCGGTGCCTTTTTGTTTGCTGGTGAAACTTCTTCTGGAGATACGAAGACGGACCCTGTATACATGTGGTCTCATTTTCTTACTGTACTAACAGAGAGTACAGATAACGAAATAGATTATTACCAAAACATAGAATTACATATTGAATCTGAAACTAATAAATACTATTATATTAATAAGACAGATGAAGAAAAAACAAGACATTATGTTGAGTAAAAGTTTTAAACAAACAATATTTAATTGTAATCTTTTTGTTGTAAGTATTATTATTTTTCTAGTGGGTTTATGCTCCTGTTCTTCTAACAATACTTTTAACAAAGAGTGTTCAAATTGCTATAAATTAAAATTATTAGACTCTGCTACTTTTCAAAACTACATTTTTTTAGTTATTAATGATAACGCAGAAAATAATTATTATTTGTTGTCAAGTAAAGTTGGGGATGATCAAATTGATACTATGCGAAATTTAAGAAAACTGAAAGTGGGAGATGAAATTAATATGAATTTGAATAAAATTCCATCTACGATTGTTGATAACAGTACTTATAGCAATAATACATTATCAGGCTATCATTATAAAGATATTATTATCTGGTATTTGGATACTTTTAGAGTTGATTTGTATAATTCCAATCAAATAGTAGATAAATATTGTAAATATTAATAAATGATAAAAGTATATTCTAATCATTGGGCAAATTCTAAGACATATTGTGACATTGAGTTTAGTAAAATTAGAACTCAATACCCGCTGGAAATATACAGGCATCAATCCTGACCCTGTGTTTGAGGGAGATAGCCCAAGCTGGTCTTTGCAGAGTGATGAATTCTATGTAAGGGATATTACTGGCAAGGAGGTTGCAATATATTACGGAACAACTTTACAGCAATGGAATCTATTCGGACATGACCAAATCGGCCACATGAACGCAGATACAAGTAAATATTTCTATCTTAAAGATCATCTAGGCTCAACAAGAGCTGTAATAAATACACAAAATCAGGTAGTATCAGCACAGGATTATGACCCGTGGGGTTATATTTTTGATACCAGAAGCTATGATAACGGCAACGATAAGTATAAATTCACAGGAAAAGAACGGGATAGAGATATTGAAAATAATTATGATTATTTTGGGGCGAGGTATTATGATTCAAGGATTGGCAGATGGAGCGGGGTTGAGCCG
>JANPBV010000466.1:0-5429 GCA_031430615.1 Ignavibacteria bacterium
TTTTTATTCTTTGAAACAGCATATTTTCCTGTGATTCCTAAACCATAACCCTGCTGCATCCCAAGATTTTTGGAATTGAAGATATTACCGCCTTCAGGTTCATACAAACTGGCGAAGTCTCTTCCTTCACCATTTGCAGAACTAAACACATACCCAAAGCTTCCTGTGAACAAAATAGAAGCCTTCGGTACTTTTCTTTCAAACTTGCTCTTTACTGTCTGCTGTGAATACATACATAATGTGTTAATACAAATTAAAGTAATAACCAATTTTAAATTATTCATGTTACCCCCTTGCTTTTCGGTAACACAAAATTATACATATACATTGGGAAAAATACTAACGAAAGGGTTTATAATGTCTATTGAATTGGTATGCTAATTGTCAAGTTAGAGTATGACGAATAATATACCGTGAAACAAGTAGAAGTATACTTAGTTAACTATTTTAAAAGCATATAAGTTAACCTTATCCATATTATGAATGCTCTACGGTCACTTTTGATACATCATTTGGATCATATTTAACAAATATCTCTTCCCCTGCCTGAAACTTAGGGACAGATGTTTCCATGAAAACACCAATAGTTTTACCATGAAAAGCGGGTCTATCTGTGGGTAAAACTTCAATTTCAATTTCAGCAGCCGGATTATTTCCGTTAACGTATATACCAAGCCAGGTATATTTAGTAACAATGGCTTTGCTCGAAACACCGTAAGCAAAAATCTGTTTATTCTTTGCGTCAATATCTACCAGTTTTCTCTCAGCATCAGTTTGCCCCATACCTGCCCATGGACCTGAAGGTACTGTATTTGAGCTGTATGAACCGGTTGTTTGCCCTGAGGCTCCTCCTGAACCTTCATAATTAATAACAATACTATTCTTATCATTCAGGTCTATTAATACCGGTATCATGCTGCCCTGCTGATATATTGATGTCTGCAATCTTGAAATGAGCTGCTTTGTTTCTACCATATAAGTCGCGCCGTTTGGCGGGGTAACTTCTAAAAGGAGTTTAACCTGAGGAGCGTTATTAACAGTTACACCGGTATCAGAAACTTCAACAACCCTGGCTGTTGTAGCAAAACCAGATTTAGCCAGCTTGCTTCTCAATATCATTGGGCCAAACAAGACTTTCCAGAATACCGATACCATTATACCAACCACAATAACCATAATTATCAATGGAATCCATGCTTTGGTTGCAATTACGGCTATAAGTCCAACTGTTAACCCGATTGCTGCGCCACCTAAGCCTACCCACATACCCCAGTTCATTTTCATTATATTAAACTCCTCCTGCTATTGTTTTTACAAATTTACGTTAATTTTTTGAAAATCTGAAAGGATTTTGAGGAAATTTTTATTGAATTGTTTCAAGGTTTACAAAAGAATTGAATTAAATGAAAATGGGGATAGAAATCCTATCCCCATTGAAAATGGTACCCTTAGAAGAAATCAGGAAAAAATTAAGCTGTTTTTCGGTTTGTTTTACCCGAAAGATTATTGATCTTAAAAGTCAAGTCCTCAGATGCATTGGTAATAATTTCCTGAAACAGCACGAACTTTTCAAGTTCTAGCTTCGAAAGCTCAGGAAAATGCTTCCATGCCTCATCGGTAATGACCTTAGAGATGTTTATCTTAAATTGCTTAATTTTTTCTCTCCCCGCTTCTGCTTCTTCTTTTGTGAAAATGATTTTGTTTTCGCCAGCTCTCACGTCTTTATATTAGTTTAATGTTGAGCAAAGTTACCATTATAACACGTGAAGTCCCCTCACTGTAAACCGTTATATTGGATGAATTGCCTAAAAATACCTAAAAATACTACTTTTCAACATACACTTTAAACTGTTTAAACCGCAAATGTGCTTAAAACAAAGAAATATGAGCATTTTTGTGAATTGTTAATCTTGGGAACTTTGGGTATATTTGTAAATGAAATCTACTTATTCTGCTGCTGGGGTCAATATTTCTGAAGGAGATAAATTTGTTAATTCAATCAAACCTTTGGTCAGATCAACATTTTCCAAAGGAGTTTTAAGCGGAATTGGTAATTTTGGGGCTTTTTTCAAGATTCCAAAGGGTTTTAAAGACCCTGTTTTTGTAGCAAGTACTGATGGTGTTGGAACCAAGCTTAAAATTGCCGTTTTGGCAAATAAGCATGATACCATCGGTGAAGACCTGGTTAACCACTCAGTAAACGATATTGCTGTCTGCGGAGCCACTCCCCTGTTCTTTTTGGATTATATGGCTTTTGGCAGGTTAAGTTCTAAAGTAGCTGTTGATATTGTTAAAGGGCTGGTTAGAGGCTGTAAAAATAACGGAGCTGCCTTAATTGGTGGTGAGACCGCTGAAATGCCCGGACTTTATGCCAAAGATGATTATGATGTTGCTGGTACTATAATTGGAGTAGTGGAGCGTTCAAAAATTATAGATAAAAAGAATGTCCGCCCAGGCGATGTGTTAATCGGATTACCTTCAACAGGGCTTCATACAAATGGGTACTCCTTAGCGCGCAAAGTTTTACTAAGGAAATTCAGTATAAATAAAAAAATACCTTCACTTAAAGGAACATTGGCAAAAGGACTGTTAAAAGTTCACAAGTCATACTTAAGCATAATACAAAAAGTAACATCAAAGTATAAAGTTCATTCCATTTCACATATAACCGGCGGCGGCATTTTAGGTAATACAAAACGTGTTGTTCCAAATGAAATGAAAATAAATATCAACTGGAATTCATGGCAGCCAAATCCTCTTTTCAGTCTGGTACAGCAAGCAGGAAAAATTAGCGATAATGAAATGCGAAAAGTTTTTAATATGGGTATTGGCTTAATAATGATAGTTTCAAAAAATGATTCTGCAAAAATTTCTAAATACTTAAAATCCATCAAAGAAAAACATTATATAATCGGAGAGATAACACGTAAATGAGATTACATGATATTGCAGTAGTAGGAGCAAGCGGACTTGTAGGACGCAAGATACTGGAAGTTATCCAGGAAAGACATTTTGAAGTTGGCAAAGTTGTTGCCATAGCCTCGGATGCTAATGCCGGCAAGGAACTGAACATAAAAGGCAAAACATTTAAGCTGCATAAGCTTGAGCCGCATATCTTTAAGAACCTTGAATTCGCATTCTTTAGCGCAGGCAGCTCTGTTTCACGTGAGTGGGCGCCTAAAGCCGCCGCAGATGGAGCAATTGTTATTGATAACAGTTCAGCTTTCCGTATGCAGGAAGATGTTCCTTTAATAGTGCCTGAAGTTAACAGGCAGGATATGTTCAAGAACAAGGGAATCATCGCAAATCCAAATTGCTCAACTATTCAGCTTGTAACTGTGTTAAAGCCATTAGATAATATGTTTAAGATAAAACGTGTAGTGGTATCAACATACCAGAGTGTTTCAGGTGCCGGTAACAAAGGCATAACTGCGCTTGAGAGTGAATTAAGAAATCTTGAATCATCTTCATCTCCCTTCCCCCACAGAATAGCATATAATGCTATTCCGCACATAGATGTATTTTTTGATGATAACTACACACGAGAAGAGCTTAAGATGATAAATGAATCCAGGAAAATAATGGGTAGGAAAGATCTTGCGATAACCGCAACATGCGTAAGGGTACCAACGTTAACCGGACACGGTGAATCAGTTAATATTGAATTCGATAAAAAAGTGAATGTCGATGAAGTAAAGGAAATTTTAAATAACTCAAAAGGTGTTACAGTTACAGATGACCCTTCACAGAATCTCTACCCAATGCCAATTACATCAGCAGAAAAAGATGATGTATTTGTAGGCAGAATCAGGATTGACAGCTCAGTAAAAAACGGTATCAATCTCTGGATAGTTTCAGATAATGTCAGAAAAGGCGCAGCTACAAACGCAGTACAAATTGCCGAAGAATATGTTAAGGGGAAATGATTTTAATCCTGAGCGAAGCGCTACGCCTTAATCCCACGGAGTGGGAAGAAGGAAGGATCCCATTGACTGAACATAGATTTTTAGTCTTTGAAATATAAGTTTTTTGCTTCACAATCAAATAGACTCTTCGTCCCTTCGGGGACTTCAGAGTTCGAGAAAGGAGACGAAAAGGTAATGGAAAACGTAATAACAAAACCTATGGCAGCGCAGCAAGTGATAAACCAAAGCAAACTTCACCCAAACCACGTACTTGATACACTCAGAAACTACATGCATGTTGATGGTCTTGATCTGGTTATGGATCTTGATAAATCACAGGGAGTATATATATATGAGGCGAGAAATAATAAGCCATACCTGGACCTTTTTTCATTTGTTGCTTCAAACCCGATAGGAATGAATCACCCTAAAATGAACAACTCCGCATTCATAGAATATATAGGTAAGATCGCTTTAAACAAGCCTTCTAACAGCGATATTTATTATGCTGAAATGGCAGAATTCGTAAAGACTTTCTTTGATATTGCGGTACCTTCATATTTTAAATATTCATTCTTTATTGAAGGCGGTTCCATGGCTGTTGAAAATGCCTTAAAAACCGCTTTTGACTGGAAGGTTCGTAAAAACTTTAAGAAAGGTTACAAAGAAGAAAAAGGACACCAAGTAATACATTTTAAGCAGGCTTTCCATGGCAGGTCTGGTTACACAATGTCACTTACAAATACTGATCCCGTTAAGACAGACCTCTATCCAAAGTTCAACTGGCCAAGGATAACAAACCCGAAGATAACCTTCCCTTTAAATGAGAACAATTTAGATGAAGTAATCAGGCTCGAAAAACAGGCAATAGCTGAAATATTTAAAGCTATTACAGATAACAAAGATGATATAGCTTGTATTATCATAGAACCCATTCAGGGTGAGGGAGGCGATAACCACTACCGCAAGGAATTCTTTGAGCAACTAAGAACTATTTGCGATGAAAATGAAATGTTATTGATATTTGATGAAGTTCAAACTGGAATTGCTATGACCGGTAAATGGTGGGCACATCAGCATTATGTACAGCCTGATATTATTGCATTTGGCAAAAAGACACAGGTTTGCGGAATACTTGCAACTGATAGAGTTGATGAAATCCCCGAAAATGTTTTCCATACATCAAGCAGAATTAACTCAACCTGGGGCGGAAACATTGTTGATATGATAAGATTTAAAAAATACCTTGAAATAATAAAGGAAGAAAACCTTGTTGAAAATGCGGCAAATGTAGGCTCATATCTTCTTGATAAACTTTATTTGTTACAGGAAAAATATCCTGCAATATTAGGCAATGCAAGAGGTAAAGGCTTATATGCGGCTATTGATCTGCCAAATGGTGAATTAAGAGGAAAAGCAGTAAGCAGTATATTTAAGAAGAACGTTATACTCCTTGGTTCAGGCGAAAAGAGCATCAGGTTCAGGCCTAACCTTAATATCAAAAAAGAAAATATTGATGAGGGT
>JANPBV010000467.1:0-4488 GCA_031430615.1 Ignavibacteria bacterium
AGAGCAGGTATATACCGACACTAAGAAAATGATCGTTGTGAAATAATTTAAAAAGAATAAATGCCTCAAATAGTAGCGAATTATATCGAGCTTCACATATGCAGAAAGACAGACCAGGGTGATAAATTCCTGCTTTTGAAGCGTTCTGATAAAGCTAAGATATACCCGGGCATATGGCAGATGATAACCGGTACTATTGAATCACACGAACACACTAAAGACACCGTTATACGAGAGCTTGCCGAGGAAACGGGTCTTGAGCCTGCTAAAATATTCAGTATACCAAGAATTAATACATTCTACCTGGCAGTTTCAGATAAGATATGTATGTCACCCGTTTTTTTGACGATTGTTGATAGCGACATTGTGAAAATTTCAGATGAACACACAGAATACAAATGGGCATCATATGAACTGGCACGTGATATGATCCACTGGCCTAACCAGGTTGATAGCCTTGAGATAATAAAAAGATATCTAGATGACAAAGACCTGTTCAGCAAGCTGGTTGAGGTATGAATAAGGATTTATGTTTATCATGTACAGACGTCCCGCTTGGATGTCTCAAATTAAACTTTTTGCTTCTGTACAGACGTCCCGCTGGGACGTCTCAATTAAAAATGACTCTATTTAACAACAAATACCGCGTTGAATCAGCCCGTTTAAAAGGATGGGATTACACAAATTCCGGGATGTATTATATAACAATATGCACAGCTAATATGAAAAAATATTTTGGTAAAATTAAAAATGGTGAAGTTAATCTGAGTGATGAAGGAAAGATAGTTGAAGAAGAATGGGAAAATACAGCAATAAAAAGGAGTAATGTCATATTAGATGAATTTATAGTGATGCCAAATCATTTTCATGGAATTATTGCATTAGAGAAGATAAATTCTCTATCTAAAACTGAGACGTCCCAGCGGGACGTCTGTACAGGGCAGGAAAAACAAGGAAATACAAATGAGACATCCCGAGATAAAGTCTATTCAAGTCCAAAGTTAACAGCAAATTCACTTGGCTCAATTATCAATCAGTTTAAAGGGAAATGTACAAAAAGAATTAGGGAATTCAATAAAAATTTCAAATGGAAAGATAGATTTCATGATAGGATTATCAGAAATGAGAAAGAATTAGATAGTATCAGAGCTTACATACATTATAATCCGATGAAATGGGATACTGATGAATTTTTTAGAGAATAATAATCCGTTTGGAATATGAGCATTAACGAAAAATATATGCAGCGCTGCTTTGAGCTTGCCATAAAAGGTGCGGGGAATGTTTCGCCTAACCCATTGGTTGGATGTGTTATAGTAAAAAATGGCAAAGTAGCTGCCGAAGGTTATCATAAAAAATATGGCACATATCATGCTGAGCGAAATGCCATCAATTCAGCAATTAGAAAAGGTATAAATTTAAAAGGCGCTGAACTATATGTAAACCTTGAACCATGCGCGCATTTTGGGAAGACCCCCCCTTGTGCGGAATTAGTTGCAGATCATAAATTTTCAAAAGTCGTAATTGGCTGTAAAGACCCTTATTATAGAGTAGCAGGTAAAGGAATAAAGATATTAAAAAAGGCAGGCATTAAAGTAATAACAGGAGTACTTGAAAAGGAAGCTAAGGCACTGAACAAATTTTTCTTTAAGTATGTAAGTACCGGATTACCTTATGTTATGATAAAAGCTGCTCAGACAATTGACGGTAAAATTGCTGATAATATGTACAGGTCAAAATGGATATCCTGTGATGAATCAAGAAAAACAGTACATATTATGCGCTCAATGTATGACGCTGTATTAGTTGGGGCAAACACAGTGCAGTATGACAACCCAAAATTAAATGTCAGAAGCATTAAAGGAAGAGATCCTTACAGGATTATTATTGATAAAGACCTTTCACTTGGCTTGAATTACAATGTCTTCAAAAATAACAAAGATTGTAAAACGATTGTTCTTACATCATTAAATAAAGAGCATAAAAAGGTTGAGAAATACACTAACAGGAAAATCACAGTTCTGAATTGCAAATCAAAAAGCGGCAATATTGACCTTAAAGATGCTTTATTAAAACTCGCAAAACTTGGAATTGCAAGTATTATGGTTGAAGGCGGAGCTGTTACTTATAATGGTTTTTTGAAGCAAAAATTAGTTGTTGAAGTTTTTATTTTCATAGCGCCAAAAGTTATGGGGAAGGGTATCACAGCATTTTCAGATAAAAACGCATTTAATGATTTTAAGCAGCATGATTATTATTCATCAGGTACTGATGTAATGGTAAATTTAAAGAAGTAACTGTAATTAATAACATCACCTCTGTAGAGACGACCCGCTGGGTCGTCTAAAATATAGTTAATGACATTATTTAGAAATAAGTATAGAATTGAATCAACAAGATTAAAAGGATGGGATTATAGAAATTCCGGGATGTACTATATAACAATATGCACATCGAATATGAAAAAGTACTTTGGCAATATTAAAAATGGTATAGTTCATCTGAGTACTAAAGGGAAGATCGTTGAAGAAGAATGGGAAAATACAGCAATAAAAAGAAGTAATGTCATATTAGATGAATATGTGGTAATGCCAAATCATTTTCATGGAATTATTGCATTAGAAAAGATAAATTCTCAATCTACACCTGAGATGTCCCAACAGAAGAGCCAGTCAGGGCGGGACGTCTCTACAAAAGAATCGAATACTTTGAAACCTCATTCTCTTGGATCAATAATCGGTCAGTTTAAATCTAAATGCACTAAAAGGATTTGGGGATTCAACGATCAATTTAAATGGCAGGGTAGGTTTCATGACAGGATTATCAGGAATGAGAAAGAATTAGATAATATCAGAGCTTACATACATTACAATCCATTAAAATGGAGTGATGACGAATTTTACGTAGATTAATAATCTATAGAGACGACCCGCTGGGTCGTCTCATCTTTGGAAATGCATCAAATTTTTAGTTTAAGAATTTATACCAGAACGGATCTAAAAATTTAGGAATGTATAGAGTAAGGAATAACATAATTATCAGTATTTATTTAATAATGCAATAAGTTTCAGATTCTTGAATTCTCGATACGGGAGACGACCCAGCGGGTCGTCTCTATAGTAGAATTCTTTTAAAAATAAATTAATCAATTAAAATGTTCACAGGTATAGTAGCAGAAAAAGGAATAGTTGTAAAGAAAACCAAAATTAATGAAGGTTTTAAATTCAGGGTCAAAGCAAAACAGGTGGCACGAAAGCTTGCAAAATCTGACAGCGTATGTATCAACGGCGTTTGCCATACAGTAACAACTAAGAGCAAAACGGAATTTGAGTTTACTTCAATACATGAAACACTGAAAAAGACTAACATTGGAGAAGTGAATGTCGGCGATGAAGTGAATCTTGAAGGCTCGCTTACATTAAATAAAAAGATCGGCGGTCATTTTGTGTTCGGGCATATTGATGATACAGGAGTTGTTACAAAGGTCAAACAGATAAAAGCTGAAAAGAAAAAAGATTCAGATAACTGGGAGTATTGGATAAGGATACATAAGAAACACGCACAATTTGTAATTTATGTAGGTTCAATCGCTGTAAATGGCGTAAGCTTAACAGTTGCCGAAGTTACAAAACCCAAAGGAAATTATTTTGATATTAAGGTTGCTATAATTCCGTTTACATATAATGAAACCACATTTGGCACAATGAAAAAAGGCGATAGAGTAAATCTTGAATTCGATTTCCTTGGTAAATATGTGCTTAATCTACTGGCAGCAAATCCGAAGATCAAGAAATTGATGAAATAAATTATTTTATCAACACCATTTTTCTCGTTTCTTTGTATTCACCAGATTGCATAGTATAGAAATACATTCCCGTTGAATAATTAGCTGCATCGAAAGAAATTTCGTATGTGCCGGGTGATCTTGTTTCGCTTAATGAATATACTTCCCTGCCTGTAATATCATAAACTTTAAATAGAATATCCAAAGTATGACTTCCGCCCGTTGAGGAGATTTCGAACTTTATCTTTGTTGATGGATTAAATGGATTCGGATAACTCTGATACAATTTAAATTGTTCAGGGATACTACTCCCTATTGGGTTAATTCCAATTGGGGTTGTGTTTCCATACTTATCAGTCTTAACCACAAGCCAGTCCACAGGACCGCTCTCGTTAAATTCAATATAGCCTGTAAATACGAATCCGCTATCATTAGAAGCAATGACATTACTATAGTTTACCCAATCTCTAACACCATAAGAATGATTTTTATTAACTAATATATTCCCGGTTGAATCTATTACCAAACATTTACCATGTACATAATTACTATTTGAAGCAATAACAAATCTGTTATTACCTGCTTTACATATAGAATTACCAATTGTAATTGAATCGCTTATATAATTTCTTTCCCAAACCAAATTACCGTTAATATCCAATTTAGACACATACAAATAATAGTTTTTCATTCCTGCAATAACA
>JANPBV010000468.1:0-3364 GCA_031430615.1 Ignavibacteria bacterium
TAAAGGGTTGCCGTACAAGTGTTTCTCATTACGCTTTCTGTTGGTTTTTTACCTAAGAACCAAGCGCAAAATAAAGTAGTAACATAGCTTTTACCCGCCCTTGGAGGCATAGAAATTGATAATGTTTTTATTTCGCCTGAATAAATTTTTTCAAAGGCATCTGCAATATCTTTTAAAAACTGTCGCTTGTTGAAAAAATCATTGTCAAAATAAACACAAAAATCCCAAAAACGAATTTTAGCGCATTCAATCCTTGCTTGGCTTCGAATCGCCTCCGCTGTCGGCAAGTTGTTTAAGTTGTTCATAGGTCAAATGCGAAAGGTTCACGGGCTTTATTGACTCTCCTTTCGTTGTGTGGTCAAACTCTTGTTTGTTTGAATAGCCGTGATTGTTTATGGAATCAAAAATAAATATAGCTGGAGGCATCTTGCCTTTCATTGCCAGCTGCTTCTTGTTTGCGAATAATCTATTCTTCGCTCTTTTTATCGTGTCACTAAACATCTCTATTTTTTGATAGTCCCAAAGCAAATCACGGGTTGTATCAAGGAATAAAGCCAAGCCCTCTACATCTGGAATTTCTTCTGTTGTTTCGCAATGGATAAAATATTTTTCAATTAAAGAATCTAATTCTTCAACGCTTTCAAATTTCAATGGTCTCCCTACTTTCATCCCGCTAAGATAGCTTTTTTATTTATTTGCATCAATTGAAATTGTTTTTCACTTTCAAAAAGTCCGATTAACTCCAAAATATTAAAGCCGCTGATTACCCTATCTACGGATGCTGACTTGTCGTCAAACTCTAAAACCGTAATGGTAATTGTTTTTCGCACTTTGATTTTTTTAGGTGGTAGTTTTTTCATGGGTTTGTTTTGTAAGGTGGATTTCCAATTATAGATTTCAAATATTCTTTTTTTATCCAATCAATTATTTTTTTTGGCGTTCTGTAAATAAATAATTCGTTTACAGCATCCGCAATAAATGCTGGATTATTACTTCCGGTTACTGGTTGCGTTTTTCTCATTTCAAATCCTCCTCTTTCGCCTTTTGAACTTCCAAAAGTTTTAAAATTAAAACGTCCAAATGCTTTTCGTCCAAGGTTACGGCAAGTCTTTCGAGCAGCCGTTCACGCACTACTTCGCCTTCGTTTGAATAAATGAAGTTAGGTTTGTCCACCAAGAAAACAAGCTCGATGTATTTTTTGAATTTGTCTGCACCGTCCTTGTCCTTGGTTTTGATGTAATAATTATTTTGCGAAATTGAAATTAGCTGGTTCATGATTTATGGTTTTAGGTAAATATTTATAATAGAAATGCAGTTTTCAAAGCCTATGCCAAAGTGTGCAGAGAAACCACGTTCCCGAAGTGCCTCTAACATTTCGGCTTGTTCCTTGATGTGGGGCGTTGCGTATTCGTTGTTCTTTTTAAAAATCTTAGTGCCATCTGTTTTTAATTCAATAAATAACCCATTTAGAACGCCCCTTGGTTCAAGTATAGCCAAATCAGGGAAACCTCTCCATCGGTTTAATTTCTTGTTACGAACGGCCATACCGATTGACATTCTTTGCCCGGCCCCTGTGTCGAATTTATAAATGACCTTTGGCCATTGATGGTTTAGATATTGCGCAATTTGGAGGGATAAATGATTTTCGGCTTTCATTTTTTTTTGTCGGTTAAAATGAATTTAAGTCTGTTATTTTTGAGGTTGCTAAATCACATCTAAGAACCGCAACACCTGTACTTCCATTTCTATTCTTTGCGATTATTTCATGTAGAACTCCTTCTGTACTATTACCTTGACTATCTTCTTTAATTCCATAATATTCTGGCCGAAATAGGAATGAAACATTATCAGCGTCCTGTTCAATGTTTCCTGATTCCCGCAGGTCTGAAAGCATTGGCCGTTTTCCTTCCCGTTTTTCAACCTCTCTGCTTAATTGGGCAAGGCAAACAACGGCTATATCTAAATCCATTGCCAACATCTTTAAGCCCCTTGAAATTGTGCCTATTTCTTGATCCCTATTTTGTCCATGTTCCCTTCGGCCTTTTATAAGGGTTAGGTAATCAATGTAAAGGATTTGAATGTTGTGTTTCTTCTTCCATAATCTTGCCTGTAATGCCACCTCGTCAATAGTTAGCCCCCCATTGTCAATGAAATTAATACAATCGTTTTTTAAAACTTCGGCCTGATTCCCAATGAAATTTAATTCGTTCGTGTTAATACTTCCGATTTTGACAGAAGCTGAATTTATTCCTGATAAATTACAAAGCATTTTAATTAATATTGGATTTGCTTTTGATTCCATTGAAATAAATCCAATGGGTATCTTCTGATAAATTGCCACGTTGATAATTTCCTGAACAACTCTTGTGGTCTTTCCCATAGATGTTCTTCCGGCTATGATTGAAAGCTCTCCCTTTATCCTGCCCGTGGTAAATTTATCAACTGCCGTCAATCCTGTTTGAATACCAAAGTTTTCAATTTCCTTTTTTTGAAGTTTTATAAGTTGGATAATAGTTGTATCAACTTCTTGATTGAAGGATATGGTTTTCTGTTTATTCAGTAATTCGTTTATACGACTAAGGTGTGCCTCAGCCTTTTGAAGTATCTCAAAAATATCAGAACTATCTTCGTATGCCATTGTGATCATGCTTGTGGCTTCCCTAATTACTTCCCGTTGTAAATATTTTTGTAAAATTATAAAGCAATGTTCATTCACGTTTGCAGAACTGGCAACCCTTTGTGTTAATTGGGAAACAAAGTAAGCCCCCCCAACTAATTCTAAGTTGCCACTTGATCGGATCCAATTGCTAACGGTAAGCACGTCAACATTCTTTCTATCCTTCCAAAGTGAGCCAATGGCTCTGTAAACTATTTGGTGCGCTTCTTTGTAAAAAGCATCTTCCGGTAGAACCTTTAAAATTTCATCAATACAATGATTTTCAAGGAGCATAGCTCCCAATATAACTTCTTCAAGGTCGGTTGCCTGTGGAGGTATTTTACTTGTAAATTCTGCAAAGTCTGTTCGCTTGTTCATCATTGGTGTACGAATTGATTAGGGTTTAAAAAATCTTCTGTTGATTTTGTGGGGTCAGGTTTGTTTATTTTCAAAACGTCCTCCCATCTTTTTTGATTTAGGTAAGTTGCCGGGAATGGGTGTGTATAATCTTTAAATGGTTTAAATGAAATAAAGGCCGGTAATGTTTGAATTATTTTTTCCTGTTCTTCAGGTAAAAGTTTTGACCATATCTCCATAAATTCTTTATTTTTTTCATTTGCTTTAATTTGTAAAAAACGATTAAAGTCTTGGGTAGTATTATTCGCAACTTCATTCTTACTTGAAGTTCTGTATATTATTTCACCTTTC
>JANPBV010000469.1:0-3950 GCA_031430615.1 Ignavibacteria bacterium
CTATTTAGTGATTCAAACAGATCGGATTCATAGACTTTAATTTGGGAAGTTAATTTATTCAACAACGCGTTTTCAGTAATGCAGCGAACCGCTACGGGATTGATATCACATGCCACACAGTTAGCGCCTTTTGATGAGGCGAAGATGCTGACAATACCTGAACCCGAGCCCATATCAAGAATATTTTTGCCGGTAAGATCAAGTGTTTTGATATATGCGGCAAAAATTTCGCTTGAAATAAAATCTCTGGGATTAAAAACCGTTGGGCGCACGGTAAATGTAAACCCCGAGATCTTTTCTCTTACAACGCGCTCCATTTTTGGTTTTACCAGAAAATGGTATTGGTAAAGATAGTTTATTTTTCGAAGAAGTTTTTTGATGTTATTGCAAATAGTTGTGATGTAAAGTAGTTAAAGAAAACAAAATTTTAAATGATAAAGTACGGGTTATTCTATAAGATAGTATTACGCCCCTCCGGGGCTTTGCATATATTACTTTAATCCCGATGGACTTCGTCCATCGTTAGTATATTACGCCCCTTCGGGGCTTTGAATATGGTATGTTAAACCCGATGGACTTCGTCCATCGTTTATTATTTACTCGCTGAAGGCGAAACCTTCAAGCTCAGGCTGGCGGTATTTGAAGAGTTTTTGGGTGAGCATAATTTCATACGGCGCGGTGTAAATATTCAGGTTATATCTCCAGCTTCCCATAATCTTTAATACAGAGCGTTTCCATCCTTTTATCTTAAGGTCGCTATTGGTTGGATAGTACGCGTTGAGTGTCTTTTCGAAATTTCTTATCATTTTAAAGTGATGCGGTTTAAGCCAGGGGGTTAACGGATGTTTCCTCAGGTCAAAGTTCTGCCATTTGGGCGAGACCCACTCTTCCATTGTTTTGGGATAATCAAACCCTTTAAGCTTTGAGGCAAGTGACATTTCAGAATCTTCAAAGTTTACAGGTGAATATGTATAGAGTACAATTTCAGTTGCGGGATTTATTTTTTTCAGCTTTTTGATAAACATCAGATCTGTTTCAATATCGCGGGTAACATTGTTGGTTGGATTGCCGAGGACAAAGGAAAGCTCTGGTACTATCCCGTACTTTTTTGATTTTTCCACAAGCTGGATTAATGTATCTGCATTCTGCGTACCGCCCTTATGCATAAGTTTCAGAATTTCATCACTGCTTGTTTCAGCGCCGTAGAATATCATTTTGCATCCGGCATCAGACATCATCTGCCATGTTTCATCAGAGAATTTCATCACCGTATCGGGCCTTGCTTCGCCCCACCATCCAATGCCTAAACCGTTGACTGACTTTGCAAAATCATATACGCGTTTTTCAGCCACAAAGAAATTGTTATCGTGGAATTCCACTGCGCCAATGTTATATTTTTCTTTGAGGAAAATTATATCCGATGCGGTAAGCTCAGCGCTTCTGCCAAGCCATTTGCCTTTGTAGATCCCCGCAACTGCACAAAATCCGCACAGGAACGGACAGCCAACGCTTGAGTGATAACCTATGGTTCTTGGACCTAAATAGGTTTTTGATATTCCGAGATATTTTTCTACATCAACTCTATGATATGGCAGCCGTGGGATAAGGTCAGGGTCAATTGGTTCAGCTTTAGGGTTGTGAGAAATATTCACGCCTGATTTAAATGATAGCCCCGCAATTTGATTAAGCTCTTTGGCACCCTGTTTAGTTTCGAGTGCATCAATAAGCTGGATAAATGAATGCTCGGCGTGTCCTTTTAATACGTAATCAATGTAAGGAGATTTAAGCACAGTGTTTGTATGAAGTGAAGGGAAGTATCCGCCCCATATAATATTTACATTGGGAAAGCGCGTTTTAATTTCTTTAGAGATAGCGTATGCCCGTCTTAACTGAAGAGCAGGCATAACGGTAATTCCAACATACTTTACACCATTTTTTATGAGCGGTTCAAGCGCCGTTGCGGCATTAACGCCAAGATTTTCGTCTAGAATTGTATAGTCATACTTACCTTCAAGGAAAGCCCCGAGTGTAAGTATTGAGTTTGGGACACGAAACCCCCAGTTTGCCGATTTTGGATTAATTAATGCTATCATTCAATATGTATAACCATTTAGAAGGCAAATTTAGTGATAACGGTTGAGAAAAGAAGTTGAATTATAAGCCCGAATGTTCTACTACTCCCCGAACGGCAAATGCAGATTTTTTTCAATCTTAGACAAGATGGGAACACCAATCAAGCTTTATATTTAATGAATTTAATTAAAAGCGTTAAGAGGATCAGGTAATCAGCTATTAACGAAGAAACAGCAGCCCCCATATAGCCATTTATATTGATAAGATACAGCGAAGTAAAAATATTTAATATCCAGATCGCGAGATAAGTTCGCAAAACAAACTTTTCATGGTGAAAAGAAAAAAGAAATGGCTGAATAACCGAATATACCAATATGGGAATTACAACGAATGCCATCAGCTTAAGTACCGGTACCGCTTCGGGGATTTTGAATGTAAGATCAATAAGTATACCGGCATTAAAATATATTGTGAATGATATCAGAAGTCCTGCAAGAAAAGCATAAAGCGAGAATTTCTTTGCAAGAGAATATCTAACTTCGATTGGAGTCACGGGGTCAGTCATAGCGGGATAAAACGTGTTGTAAAGCGCCCCTGATAACAAGCCAACACCGTTAGAAAATCTTGAGGCAGCCGAAAATATTCCAAGCGTTACCTGTGTTGTTAAGTTACCCAAAATTATTAATATGACCCTTGATATTGAAAGTGAAAGGAAGTTGCTTCCGAAGAACGGGAATGCTTCTTTGATAAGAAGTTTTATGAATGAGAATGAAAACGGTAAAGCAGGCAGTTGGGTTATTCCTGAATTTCGCCATATTCTGCTGCATGCAAATTTAAAAACACAAGCTGTAATGCATTCCATTATGAAGATCATTGCAAGTAACGAAAATAAATCAGCAGTTCTTACTAAAATAAAGTAAGCTACGATAATTTGTATTAAGCTATTTATGCTTTTTATTATTGATGGAAGCTTTTGATTCATTAAGGCGCGTATGGCAGATTCATAAGTTGTTTGAATGGCTTTTGGAATAATTAAAGCTATTCCTGCGGCAATGGTCATATTGAATGTTGAGCCAGGAACTATGGATAAGACAAAACCGGCCGCAATAACACAAATTGCCGAAAGAAGAAATTTGAATACATTGACATTTTTTACAACGGAAAAAATAAGTGAACGGTCTGAATTTATCTTCCTTATCAGAAGCTGAGATAAGCCAAATTCTGATACTACGGAAAGTATTGAACTGATTGCAAAGATATATGTAAACTCACCAAGCGCATCAACACCCATAAAGCGGGTTATCATTACTGCAAGTACGAACATACCCGCATAGTTGATGATGTTTGATATCATTACTATGAATGTATCTTTAAGTATTTTAGATGTTAATTGTTTCAATTAGTATCTATAATTTAAATAATACCACCCAATCCGGCTAAAGCCGGATTTCCCCTCCTTATTAAAGGAGGGGAAATTTTACGCTCCTGTTTCCCAAACTCCGGTTTGGGAAACAAGGAACTCCTTAATCTTGATTATTATTTCATTTATATCAAAGCCTGTCATGCAAAGCGGTTCAGAATATATGCAATTTACGGTTTTACTGTTGCTTATACTCATGCAGGGGGAGCACTCCAGCGCGCGGTAGAATACAAGTTGTTTGCTGCTTAATGGACCGTAGCGCACGGGTGATTCGGGTCCGTAGAATGCAATTACCGGTTTATTTAATGCTGAAGCAATGTGCTGCGGACCGCTATCGTTGGTTATCAGGCATAAAGAATTAGAAATAAGTGAAACCAATTCATTTACATTTAGCTTACCCGAAAGGTCAGTAATATGTTCTTTATTTTTTGCTTTATTGAATATTGCAGACACATAT
>JANPBV010000470.1:0-2671 GCA_031430615.1 Ignavibacteria bacterium
CTGACCAGCAAGCTCTGGCTTGTAACATTAAATCTCTGCTTGATGCTTATCACGAAGATTTAATCCATAGGCATATTTCGGGAGCAATTCATACACAGAATAATTTTTTTGTGTGGCATAAATTTTATATCCATAAGATGGAAAAATATCTTCACTCTAATTTTAGTTTCCCTCTTTCTGGGTCTTTTGAAAGTAATCCTTTACCGTATTGGAATCCTTTAGACCCTATACCTCTTGATTTTTTTAATACTGGTGTCGGTGGAATTCCTGCTTGTGATAGAGCGAATAATGTACCCGATAACCTTAGTCCCCCTCATGGTTCTGTAGGTCATATACATAATATACATACTGCTACTTTTCTTCCACTACAATTTCAAATTATAAATACTGCAGCAGGTGGTCGGTTGGGCGCATTTAATAATACTTTTAATGGAATTACTAACAAACAGTTTTATAATAATGTAGCCAATTCTTCAACTTATGTATGCCAGTTTAATAGTAGAAGTGCACTTACAAATTTTATTGGCTCTGGTGGTGGGCATCATGGAAATGTGCATAATGCAATTGGTGGATGTCTTGGTGGCAATTTTCATCAGGCACCGGGTTCTACATTATTTTCAGTTTGGCATTCCTATTTAGATAAAGTTTGGCATGACTGGGAATGTAATTGTAGTCAAATAAGTGGTTCAGACTTATACATAGCAGATAGAGAAAATGATGACGATATGTTCCCGGATAACCCTGTAACAACAACCATTGATGAGAGTACTCATAATGGTATCGATATGGGTTACGAACCCAATGAAGCACCTACTACATACCCAATGTGGATAAGTGAAGATATTTGGGTTAGAAATCAACAAGACGGCGTTGAATATCAAGAGCATGAAAACCCCGAATATAACACCGGAAAAATAGTATATGTCTATGTAAGGGTAAGAAACAGAGGTTGTGCTACTTCGAGTGGAGCTGAACAATTAAAGCTTTACTGGGCAAAAGCTAATACATCCTTAGATTATCCAAATGCATGGAATGGTATAAACACAGTATGTTTAAACCCATCCGGTTCACAAATTGGAGTTGCTCAAACAATCACTCCTCTTCAACCAGACGGATACAAAATCTATGTTTTTGCATTTCCATTACCAAACCCAGGTGACTATTCATGTAATGCAAATATAAATCACTTTTGCTTATTAGCAAGAATCACAGACCCAAATAAGCCAAGTGAAGGTATGACTTTTCCTGAAACAGCAGACATATATTCAAACGTTAGAAACAATAATAACATTGCCTGGAAAAACATTTCTATATTGGACAATGATCCAAATTTGAGGATTTTATAAACTACTGTTGGAATTGTCAAAAGTAGTTTGAGCAGAAAAAAAATAACAAATTTAGTATTTAAAGTTCCTTACGTTGCTCCAAAACATAAAGAAGAAGAAACAAATATTCTTAAATATGCAAAAATTGGGATTAAGTTAGACCGAAAACTTTATGAAGCATTTATAAAAGCTAATAAAGATATAAAAGGAGTTAAAATTAGCAGGGATAGTGTGATTTACATTCAAAATAATAATGTTGTAATACCTTTTATTTTACAGGATAAGGAAAACTATACTTTTCAAATAGTTGTATCCAAACCTAGAAAATTGCCAAAGTATTTACCCGAGTTGAAATTTGATCTAATACAAATGGAGGGAAGGAAGATTCTTGGAGGGCAGAGATTTATTGTTCCTGTAAACAAATACAAAACAATAAAAGATAAAAATAAAAAATAAGACATCACGCAATTTGATATTTTAAACGAAGATGCAATTTGCATGCCAAGATTGACTTTCGTCTAAAAAAAAGTTGTGGTATAGAAGTTAGATGTTTATAACAAAATAAATCATCACGTTTTTTATTCCCGATGGGAACATGATGAACAAAAATACATCGGAGAAAATAAGGAGATATAAAATGCCTGTAACTGCTCAACATAAATGGCGCTGGTGCAAAAAGTGCAACGGCCTTTGGTATTCTGCCGCGACTGCGAATCCCAAAGGGGTTTGTCCTGCAGATAAAAATGGTCACTCAATGGACGCAAGCGGTGACTATGCTCTCTTTGGCGATCCTGACGGCAGCTTCTCATCAACTGTAACAGCCCAGCGTAACTGGCGCTGGTGCAAAAAATGCAACGGCCTTTGGTATTCTGCTGCGACTGCGAATCCGAAAGGAGTCTGCCCTGCAGATTCTAATGGTCACTCAAAGGATGCAAGCGGAGACTATGCACTCTTTGGAGATTCTGATGGCAACCTTGGTGATTAAAGTTTCGCCTTTGTTGGTAATACTTCGCTAAACACTACAACGGCTATGAAACTGAGCCCCGTTAAATACGGGGTTTTTTTATTTCATAGATTGAATCTTTGTAAAAAATTGTTTTCGTAAACATTAATTACCGGAGTCTTCTCAACTCACTTCGCACTTAATAAATTCATTTTAACGAACTTCTTTTTTTTTATTTATTATTGTGAAGAATATGTTCCATCCAAAGATATCAAGCCAGATAGATTACTCATATTCAATTAAATCAATATTTGATAACCAGAAGTCTAATACTAAAGTAACGGCATCACTAAAAATGGTAGGACCCGGCTTTGTTACACTTGGTAACCCTACTCTAAGAGGT
>JANPBV010000471.1:0-2205 GCA_031430615.1 Ignavibacteria bacterium
GAAAGCTATTAAATCCCAGTTCACACAGAAGCAATTGATCATGATGTTATCAATGCTTCTATTTTTATTTTTAGGAATATACTCAACAAACGCTCAGCAGCGTTTAAGCAAACCGGGCGGCCTTAACACATGGAAGCCTAATTATTTACCATTAACAGGTGATAATCCTTACACTGCAACCAGAACAAATTTCACAATTACAATGAGAGATGGCGTTATTATCGACTGTCTTAAATGGATTCCTGACTCACCTGCACCTGCAGGCGGCTGGAATACAGTCATAATGGTTCACGGTTACGGCGATAGCAAAGAAACTTTATCTGAGTTCTGCCGTCAGCAGGCTGAGTATGGTTATTATACCATGACATTCAGTGTTCGCGGTCAGGGGTTATCAGGCGGCTTATCAAACCTCATCAGCAGAACAGAGGCAGAAGATTTTAGAGAAATAGTAAATTTTGTAAGAAATGATACCTCTAGCGGTGTTGGCAGAGATAAAATATTAGTAATGGGCGGTTCACAGGGCGGCGCTTTACCACTTATGTCAGCTTGTCTGCCGGGCGGAGTAAATGTAAAAGCTATCATCAATTCAGTAGCTCCTCCGAATTTTGCATCAAGCTGGATTGAAAATGGCTGCGTTAAGATGACATTATTATGGACAATTGAATATACAAACGATACAGCAAGATACAACGGACAGGTTAACAGAATGTCTGACTGGATCTACGGAGAAAGCAAACCATATTGGGATAGTCTTTCTTACTACCTTCCAAGAGATAGAGATTTCACAAGTATATTAAGCAACAATACAGTCCCGGTTCTTATAGAAGGTTCATGGCAGGATAAATTCTTTAATGTAGATGGATGGCTTCAGAACATTCACCTTGTAACTTCACCAATGTCATCATACATGGGCGCAGTTCAGGGACATGGCGGCGACCACTCAGCAACAGAAGACCAGTGGCATATGAACTGGTTCAATAACTTCTTCTTCCAGACTTTATGGGGAATGCAGACGAATATTTTTACAATGCCTAAATACCAGTATGCTTCAACCACATCACCTGTAGCAGGACAGTACTGGAGCTTTGTTCATGACAGCTCAACAGTATTATTAAAGAACATTTCAACTCACACAAAATTATATTTTAACAGCAACAGAAGACTTAAAACAACAGCTAATAACAACGGCTGGTTACCGGATGTTGACCTTTTAACAAACGATGTCAGGAATAATTATAATATTCAGAGCGCTGTTTATGAAGAATTCACAGGCACAAACTTCAACGCAAAGTTCAAAATTGATAACAATGTTTACGAAACAACAGCTTTAACTGCCAATACTGAAATGACAGGAACACCATCAATAACAGTGGATTATATTTCAACAGCAAAGCCATTTGCACAGTTTAACTTCCAGGTATTTGAAGTATTCCCGAACGGCACATCAAGATTTGTAACCAGGCTTAACTATGAAGACAGGAACAATAATTACAACTTCCTTCCTTCAAGGAAACAGGTTACATTCCGCGGACAGGCTCATTCACACATCTTTACAGCAGGCAGCAAGATAAGAATTAACATCACAAATCTTGACAGGACCACAGAAGACGCGGCATTTTTCGGAACAAACCCGTTTGTACTTCCATCAATGAAGCCGGGTGTAAACATACTTATGCTCACAAACAATTTCTTTATTGATCTTCCGTTAATGGTTGCAGGCAGCAACAGGCCAAATGGCGAAGGTTTATTTGAGGAAGATAACAATGCGGTAACTGAGACAACTATTCCGAATAAATTTGAATTAAAACAGAATTATCCAAACCCGTTCAACCCAAATACTGTTATAAGCTATTCAGTAGCAAAGACAGAAAAGGTTGAAATAAGAGTGTATGATATGCTTGGAAAAGAAGTTCAGACACTTGTAAACGACGTAAAAAACCCCGGTTCGTATAATGTAGTATTCAATGCTGTGAACCTCTCAAGTGGTGTGTATTTCTACAGACTGACATCAGGAAGTTTCACCGACATTAAGAAGATGACATTAGTAAAATAACGAAGTTATTTAACTACCTTGTTTCTAAGGTTAGTTAAATAATCAGCATTAGTCATCCATAATGTAAACAATAAAGGGAAGTTGTTTTCAACCAAAACCAAGAAGAATAAGGGGCTCATAATAATCACTGGAAGAAATATGTGACCCCTTGT
>JANPBV010000472.1:0-2228 GCA_031430615.1 Ignavibacteria bacterium
GTTCAAGATTACAGAAAATAAAGAATCTATTGAAGAATTAGACAAAATCAAAAATGATTTAAGTAAACTCAAAGCTAAACTTGAAAATGATGATAGAACGTTTTATGATGTTAATCTTAAATCAATGGACCTTAAATTAAGAGAGATGAAATTTCTGAAAAATGTTAATACTAAGTTTGTAGATTCATTACTTAGTCTAATTGACAGTTTAGAAAAAAAGAATTTTGAACAATATGAACACAGAAAGCTTTATTTTATTGGAGATGCTGGAGTGTTCAAAACCTTTGGAGCAGATGCAAAAACAACTAGCAATGGTTCTATTGGGATGAAATATATAAGCGTTGATGATAGACTAATAGTAGAAGCTACTACTGTGGTATTTTCAAGTTCGGATACAGTAATTGCTAAATACGATTTAACTAATGGAAAGCGTAATCTTATTAATCAATCTGAGTTTGGCGATGCAATATTATCACCAGTTATCAGTGGTAAATCTATTGTGTCGGGTAATTTTGATTTACAGTGGTATTTATTCAAGGTTAAGAGTAAAGGTAAGATTAAGGATGCTATAGATAATAGATTAGGAATTAATATCGGGATGCAAGTATCCAGCAGGTATTGGAGTGCTTTAGAAAACCCAATAGATACAAACAATAAAAATGTAAGGACTGTTCAGGTTACTATGCTGGGTTTCAAGGCAGGATTTATTTATAATTTAATTCCGATTAAGGCTAGGCAGAAAAAAAACATATCTTTCAAATTCAGTTTAATGTTTGTAGGACGCCATATTATAGGAGATATTTTGTCTCAAAAGGACTTTCTAAACAATATAGCTCAAACTAAAAATCTGTATGTAGGTTTAGAAGCTGGCTTTGATTTTGAAATTAAAGGTATAGGGGCATCTTTGAGATTTCCTATAATTCTCAATTCCACGTTACCGGGTTTAAGTAAGGGTAAAATAATAACAGGACTAAGTGTTACAAGCGGTATCCCGCTAGATGATTTATTTAAATAATAATTATATTTCGTTTAATTTTAAACCCGTTGTTGGTGTTGTCACCAACAACTGTTCCAGCCATGTAATGATTGCAAGTTTCGCCAACTAGATTCCCACGGACGCATATTACTATTCTGCAGCTGCGGGTAAAATATGAAAGTCGGTAGTGAGAACACAAAAGAAGGCGAAAAAAAATTATCGTGGGAAGACCATAACTCCAAAATTTACTTTTGTGGGTTACCTTTTTTTGTTTTAAAAATTGAAGCTAAATAAATAAACATTTATTAATCTAAATGTAGAGGTATTGTGAAAAACATTATTTTATTGCTTTTATTAAGTTGTACAATTTATTCGCAATCTTTGGATACATTACCCAAATCTCTTGAAATTAAAACTCCTGCAATAGATATACCACAGACCCCGAGAGAATGTGTCCTCGTGATTGAAGTCTCAAGTGGGTGGAGAGATAAAGCTGAATACAATAATCGGAGATTTTTTGGGACATTTAAAATTAATCCTGAGATCTCACTTGGTACTAATAAGTTTAGAATTTCAAGCAATTTTGGATTTTGTGATTTCAATCCAGATCCAGATTATATTGTGGGGGTTCGAGCCGACTATCAATTATATGGTAGCACCGCTGAAGCAATTAGGCCTTTGGAAATCAGACCTGGAGTAAGTTATTCATATTTACTTAATGAAAATGTTTCTTTGCTAGGGTTAGATATCAAATTTGAATTTGCTGACTATGTTGGATTGACTTTACGATTCAATAAGGTGTTCAGGGGATCTGAATATATAATTGAAAGTGCGTTGACATATAATATTGGGTTGTCAAATGAAGAAGAAGAGTCAAGTAAATAATAAAACATTATATAATAAAATTATGAAAGCATTAGTAATTTCTGGCGGTGGTGCCAAAGGAGCGTTTGCAGTAGGTGTATTATCAAAATTAATTGAGGAACAACACAATAACTATGAAATTATTGGAGGAACTTCCACGGGAGCCTTAATAGCTCCTTACGCAGCTTTGAATGATGTCGAAACTTTGAGAAATGTATATCTCAACATGACTACTGGTCAAATATTAACTCAAAATAGTATTAGGCAAGCAATAGAAAAGGGGCGTTTTTTTGAAGTAAAAGGATTAGAAGGAATTGTTGACGATAAATTAACCCCTCAAATATATAACAAAGTTATAGAGACTCAAAAGCTTATATATTTAGCTGCT
>JANPBV010000473.1:0-16836 GCA_031430615.1 Ignavibacteria bacterium
CTTTTTGCGGAGTTACCGGGTTATCAGAAGATAATAGTTTTATTCCGGGAGCAAGCAAAGCAAATAACACAGTAATGATAAATATTAGTTTTTTCATGTTGTATTTTGTTTAATTATGTACAAAGCTACCTCTGTTATATAAATAAAACAATTACGCTAAGGATTGATAATAGAACTAATCCTTTTTTCAACCTAACGGACTATTCTACTTTCAATAAAACTTTCGCAACTTTGTATTAAATAATTGTTGAATATATTATGGAAAAGAAAATTTACATTCCGGTATTAATAGCAGTCCTCTTCGGAGCATTTGTTTTTATTGGCTCAACCGGAATGAAAAATAACGGGGCAACGCCATACTTCAAATATATTGGTGTAAAGAATTGCGCCAATACCTGCCATAAAAGCGAGACCAAAGGCAAACAGCTTGAAATTTGGGAGGAATCAAAACACTCGAAAGCATTTTTAACTTTGCAAACACCAGAAGCTGACAAAATAGCAAAGGATAAAGGATTTACTACTCCCGCATCTGAGACCCCATTATGTATTAAATGTCATGTATTGGGTAAAGATATAGATCCCGAAGAGCTTGAAGAATCATTTGATAAAACCCAGGGCGTTCAGTGTGAAACATGCCACGGACCCGGTTCTGAATATAAAAGAATACCAATTATGAAAGATAGACAGCAGGCAATAGCCAATGGTTTGGTAATTCATGATAATGGAGCAGAATTTTGCGTTACCTGCCATAATTCAGATAGCCCTACATTTAAAAGCTTTAATTATGATGAATATTGGGCAAAGATAAAACACACAAATCCTAATGTTGTTAAATAAATCAACAAACTAGCGGAAAAAAATAATTATGGATAATAATAATTCTCAAAATACATTCAGTGATGATCTTAACAGGAAAAAGAATAAAAGTTCTGTACCACTGGTCATAATTACTATCATTTTGTTATTTATTGTATCAGGCTCAGTGTTGTGGTACGTTTTTGAATGGAAATCTGATTATGAAAAAGGAACAAATTATCTAAAAGATAAAAAATTCACAGAAGCTATGTATGAATTTCAGAAAGTAAGCCCCGATGATAAAGATTTCAGTAGCGCACAATCTAAAATTAACTACATAAATGGGCTCGAGGCTTTTAACGAAGAAAGGAATGCTGAAGCACTTGTTTTTTTATCAAAGGTCAGGACTAATGATGAATATTACCATGATTCACGGCTAATGATGGATAAGATCAATGAAGCGAGCATTGGCAATAACCTGCAATCGCAGTTAGATTCATTGAAGAATAAAAAGGATACAGTAATTGTACTAAAAGAAGTTACTGTAAATCATGGCAAAGCTAAAGAACCTGTAGATCCCACTATTCAGGCAGATCTGGAAATTTCAAGAAAATTCGTATCCGATGCAACAAACTCCATTACTAGATTTGAAAGTATTTACCAATCTGCAAAAACAGCACCACTCACCACAAAAAGTGATTACGGGAAAAGTCTTGAATCTGTTGATAAAGAGTTCAATAATTTAAGATATTTGGCTCAGAATAAAGATGCCGGTGTTTTAGAATTGAAGAATATAGCTGCTGACTGGATGAATAAACGAATTGCTTTTATCCGCCAGTTAATTTCAGAAAAATCTGTCAGTGAGACTAATTTATCACGCCCTTTAAAAGAACAAGGTGACAGGCTTTATTCATCAATGATGAGCCAAATGAAAAAGGTTAATAAAAGGATTTGAATTTCGTGATAATACATAAAAATAATGGCTACTTTAAATGAAACTAAGGGAATATCTTGATTATACAGGTTAATTTTTCATTAAGGATTAGTTCTATTTTCAACCTATCGAACTATAGGAATACTGATTAACTATGTGTATAATTGTTGCAAATATACAAAATCTGATGTTTCTATTATTACATAAGACACTTATGTGTGAATTTAACGGAAACGACAACGAAAAAGTTAATAATTTTAAGGGTGTGAAAAGTAATTTTCAAAAAAATTTCTATGAAAAAAAACAATATAATTTTTAATCGTAAAGCTCTACCCAAAGCCCCAACAAGTATTCAGGGTTTGGATGAGATAACAGGCGGCGGTTTACCTAAAGGCAGACCGACACTTATATGCGGCGGTGCCGGCTGCGGAAAGACCCTTTTTGCTATGGAGTTTCTCGTTCGCGGGGCTACAGTGTATAAAGAACCCGGTGTATTTATTTCCTTCGAAGAAACCGAAAAAGAACTTACAGCAAACGTGGCTTCATTAGGCTTCGATTTGGATAGCCTCGTAAAACAGAAAAAGATTTGGCTCGAGCACATTAATGTTGAAAAAGACGAAATAGAAAAAAGCGGTGAATACGATTTAGATGGTTTATTTATAAGAATCCACCACGCAATTGAAAGTATAGGAGCTAAACGTGTAGTGCTGGATACTATGGAAACACTTTTTTCATGGCTGCCAAATCCACGTATATTGAGAGCTGAACTGCAAAGATTATTGATATGGCTTAAAAGAAAAGGCGTTACTACAATAATTACAGCAGAGCGTGGCGATGGCGCTTTAACCCGGCATGGACTGGAAGAGTACATTTCTGATTGCGTGATTCTGCTTGATCATCGTGTGGTTGATCAATCTTCGATTAGAAGACTTCGTATAGTTAAATATCGCGGTTCTACACACGGGACAAATGAGTATCCTTTCACTATTGATGAAGATGGTTTTTCTGTTCTTCCTGTCACTTCACTTGGTCTGGATTACCTTTCATCCGAAGAAAGAATCTCAACCGGTATTCCGCGTTTGGACACAATGCTATCCGGCAAAGGTTACTTTCGCGGCTCTACAATGCTTGTTTCAGGAACAGCAGGTACCGGTAAGACAAGCATTGCCGCACAATTTGCCGAAGCGGCATGCAAGCGAGGAGACCGTGTGCTCTTTTTTACGTTCGAAGAATCCCCAAGTCAGCTTGTTCGCAATATGCTTTCAATTGGAATAGATTTAGGCCAATGGGAAAGAAAAGGATTACTTCAGTTTCATGCAACACGCCCGACGCTATATGGCTTGGAAACTCACCTGGCAACAAGTATCAAATTGATCAATAAATTTAACCCTCAAATCGTTATCCTTGACCCTATTAATGGATTCATGATTGGAGAGAACCAAACTGAAGTGAAAACAATGTTACTGCGCCTTGTAGATTTTTTGAAGATGAAGAAGGTAACTGCATTCTTCACAAGTCTCACTTCCGAAACAGCGGATATGGAGATTCCTGATGTCCACATCTCATCCCTAATAGATACATGGCTGCTTGTTCGTGATTTAGAAATTGGGGGTGAGCGTAACAGGGGATTATATGTACTTAAATCACGCGGTATGGCGCATTCCAATCAGATCCGTGAGTTTAGACTGACAAACGACGGAATAGAACTGCTTGATGTTTATGTTGGTTCAGAAGGCGTATTGACAGGCTCGGCAAGACTCTCGCAGGAAACCAAAGATGATGCTGAGCAATTATTGCGTCAGCAGGAAATTGGAAGCAAACAATTCAGTTTAGAGCGTAAACGTGATGCAATGGAAGCTCAGATTGTTGTACTAAGATCAGAATTTCAAGCCGAAGAATCAGAAGCATTAAAAGTAATAAGTATTGAAAAAGCAATAAATGAGCGTTTTGTACAAGACAAGGTGAAAATGGGTAAGAGCAGAAGAGGTGATATATTGTTAAAAAAACCCCGCATAAAAAGAATAAAATAAATTCATAAAGGAACTTACTGTGAAAATTAAATATGAAATATCGAAAATAAGCAGGCTAAATGAAAAGTCTGAAAATACAAGAAGTAAAAAATGGGTCTTACGTTTGTATATTGCGGGGCAGACTATAAAAGCTATAACTGCAATAAATAATCTCAAATCAATTTGTGAAGATAAATTAAAGGGGAGATATCATATTCAAGTAATTGACCTCTTATTAAACCCACAGCTCGGACACGATGATCAAATAATCGCCATCCCTACATTAATGCGAAAATTTCCGACCCCGGTGAAGTTGATAATTGGTGATCTTTCTAATAGAGAACTTGTATTAGCCGAGTTAAACTTCAATGGTAATAACTTATCAGGAACCCGTTAGAATTGAAAAATAATATTAAATAAATGATAAGAGTTTTATGTTATACGGAAAAATAATTATTCAGCAGAATTTGCATGTATTGCGATCTGGACCCTTGTATTAAGCGCCATTTTTTCGAGGATATTATGAACATGACTCTTAACTGTATAAATTGAAAGATTAAGCTTATGGGCTATTTCCTTATTAGCTAAACCTTCAGCAATTAACTTTACTATCTCGCTTTCACGGTTTGTCATCCTGACCGATTGGATCACTTTTTTTGCGCCTAATTCCTTTATACCATAATCCATTATCTGTGAAAACAAAGAACCTGCCATAGTTGGAGGCAGCACTTTCCCTCCTTCAGCAACCGATCTTATCGTCCCGGAAAATTCCGGTACAGTTGCATCTTTTAAAATAAATCCCGAAACACCAGCTTCTACAAACCTGAAAATGTCATCCTGAAGTGGAAGAAGATCCATAACAATTACTTTTACTTCCTTATGTTCATCCCTAATTAAATTAACTAATTCTAAACTATCCTGATTAGTTAAACCAAGATCTATTAATACAATATTGGGCTTTAGCTCAGTTAGTTTTTCAGGTGCAAAATCACTGTCATCAAACGAGGCTACAACGATAATATCAGGTTCTTTTTTCAGCATAGCGCTGATACCTTCACGCAGAAGCCTGTTATCTTCGATTAATATTAGTCGTATCTTTTTCAATAATTAAAAATGTTTTATTAATTTTTATATACTTGTAGATTTAAAGGGTATTATACTTAGAAACCTTAAATTTCCGGTATGTTACTGTAAAATAAGGTTTGAATACAGAAATAACAAGCTATAATACTTATGATAAGCCATAATTTCACATCAAAATTACTTCTTTTTAATGTTTTTTTTTGCCGTGGCTCTCGGCTTTTTTACAGAAGCTTTTTTTACTACTTTAGGCTTTACAACTTTTGGTTCCTTTTTAATTTTTTTAGCCAGTTTACCCTGCGGAGCTTCATCAGTAATATCTGTAATTTCTGCGTCGCCCCAAAGTTTTTCGAGTGAATAAAATCCCCTGGTATCCCTTAAGAATACATGCACTACCACATCAATAAAATCCAGAAGCACCCATGATTTCATGTTGGTGCCACGACTGGCTTGACAGTTTGCAGAAGGACTTTAAGTTCACCAACACAAAGGAACTGAAGTCCAGAACTCCGCACTTTTGGGAGTACCTGATGAGGAGTGGTGAATCATTGAATTTTTCTAATTCTCAATTTCCCTTTATGAAAAACACAGAAATTATTATTCAATTCTTTTGAGTAATTTTCTAATATGGATTTTACTATTTCTACTTTACTATTGGAATTTTCATTTTCGAGCCTTAGAAGCAAAACGCCAGCATGAGCTTGAGAGGATTTAAAAACTAATTCACCAAAGTCTTTATCCATAGTTATTATTACCCTATTATCTTTAGCGGCTATATCTATAATCTCAATGTCTTTTAACCTAGGATCAATTTCTCTTATACATTTAGTATCAAAACCATCATCTTTCAAATATTTTTCAACTTTGTTGCTTACACCTACATCTACAAGAAATTTCATATAGTATAAAGACTCATGTTATATTTCATATACTCTTTCCTCCTCTATAAGATTTGAAGCATACAGGAATACTGCAAGCAAATCTTCTTTTTCCAGCTCGGGGTAATCAGTTAGTATATCCTCTGTAGTAACACCTGAAGCAAGTGCTTTCAGGACTTGTTCAGCAGAAATTCTAAGCCCGCGAATAATAGCTTTTCCACCCATTATTTGATGGTCAAATGTAATCCTACCAAGTAGATCTGAATTAACTTGATTTTCCATAATTCACCTTAATTTAAGTAAGTTATTAATATTTCTAAGATACTAAAAGAAACCTATAAATTTAATGTAGAAACATATATAAAAGGTTTACAACCCATACAGGGTGAAAGGAAAAGAATATAAATGCACTCCCACAAAAAAACATTATTTTCTTTTTACAGTCCTTTTTTTAGTTTTTGCAGGAGTTTTTGAAGATTTCTTCTTCACTACTTTAGGTTTTACTGCTTTAGGTTCCTTTTTTATTTTCTTAGCCAGCTTACCCTGCGGAGCTTCATCTGTAATATCTGTAATTTCAGCGTCACCCCAAAGTTTTTCGAGAGAATAAAATCCCCTGGTATCCCTTAAGAACACATGTACTACTACATCAATAAAATCCAGCAGCACCCATGATTTCATGTTGGTGCCTTCTTTATGCCAGACGGTTTCGCCTTCTTTTTTTGCGCCTTCAAGTATTTCATTGGCAACGGCTTTAACCTGCGGCTCTGAATTAGCCGTGCATATTACGAAAAAATCCGCAATTGGCGTTATCTTTCTCAGGTCAAGTATCTTTATATCTTCTGCCTTTTTGTTCAGGGCAAGTTCTGCAAGCTTAAATGCTAGTTTTTTGGAATCCAAATTGTATAAACTTTCTATATTTTTATTTGTAAAATTAATAAAACGCACTGACACAGTCAGTGCACTCCAAAAAAAGAAATTATGGTTTTGTTTGTGTTTCGGTCTGATGCTTGAAGGGTATCAGATCTTCGTAATCTTTCCCTATGACAACAGTTGCATCGAGGAAATAATTTTTGTTCATCTGCTGGATAACGAACTTATCTGAAACCCCAAGCGACTGCGCAACACGCTTTGCATTTTTCATGTTGCCGGTTCTGTCTATCACCATCGTGGTTTTAATATCCTGTGTAGTAAAGTTACCCATTTCAACTACATCAAACCCTTTTGAGCGCAGGAATTCTGTGAATTTATCCGCAATACCCGATACACCGCAGCCGTTTTGCACATCTATCTGCAAAGTACCGCCTGATGGCTGTTTGGTTAAATATGTGGTTGAATCAACAACCTGGGTTTTAACATCTGTTTGCGGAGTTGTAAGGCGCTTAAAAAGATTATAGAACAGGTAAATTGTTACAACTGCCAGCAGAACAATTAAGATATTGATGGAATAATTCTTGAACTTACTTACAAATTCACCTGAATTTGCTGATGGCATTAATAACCGGATTAATTAAGTGATTCCATACCTGGAGATTTTAACTTATCTGTTATACCAGTATGGATTATTATAGTAATTGTTATCATACCCGTATAAGTTATTCTTTTGATTGATATAATTTATACTGATATACATATTCTTTGTTGGATGGTAATCAAGTGATACGCGGCTTAGATTTATGCCGTTCAAAGAATTCTGAAAATCTTTATTAATAGCAGGATTATTTGATCCAATTGAAGCATATGGTGAATACTGCATAGTAACATCAGCGCTCAGGTTCAAATTCTTTAATATCTTGTAATTCATTGTTGCGGTATATGATGCTATACTTACAGAACTATTACCGCCTGTTTGAACAGACATATTAAATGAATGTGTTAATGAAAAATTCTTTGGATTAATGAATCCCAAAATAAGACCGCTTGAACCGCTTTTAAGCTGTGTTTTGGTTTTATTGGGGATCTCCTTAAACTGGCTAAAGGATAAACCTGTTACGAGGGCTAAAATTACTGCTATTAATGATAGTTTTTTCATTTTTGCTGTTATATTGATTACAGAATAACTAATTTAGCTTTTTAAAACAATGAAGAATATTAACCAAAATGCACACCAGAAACATTATCTTAAAATGTACAATATTCTTCAGTTTTAACCAAAAGAACCTATAATTCGTTCCTTATATAGTCTAATCTTCTTCAATTATAATGTTATGTTTTTCCAGAGTTTTTAGAATATTATCATAATCTGTTTTTATAGTATTGTACTGACCGGCAATAATTGTCCTTACATTATCCGGTAAATCCTGTCCAAGATGAATTTCATACTTATCCAATGCATGTCTTTCCACTTTTATGCATGCATTTAAAATGGATGACGGGTTACTTCCCGCAGCGCCAAATTTCACGTCCATCCACCTTCTGTTCATGATCCCGGATATGCTTCCTGAAAATTCAGTTTCGCCGCCAAGGTTTTCTATCATACCTCTAAGCGTTTCTATATGGCTGCCTCTTTGAACAGAATAATTAAGAAGTATTTCACTCAATTCCTTTTCCTTTACATCATCGGCAGCATCTTTATAACCCTGTTCGCCATCTTTACTTACTTCCATTAATTCTTTTAATATTGTAACTATTTCCGGGTTAGTTAAAGACATATTTTGTGACCTTCCTTTCGTTTAGTTTTTAGAAACAGGTATCTTAAAGAGATATTAAACATAAGATATAAAGTAAATATGATTGATACAGTTCTATAAATATAGTATTACTTTGATATAATTTAAAAATTGTTCTGATAAAAAAAAGATTGATCACCCATTAATAAGAAATGGAATAATTCAATATTAATGCTATTTAGCTAATATCTCTTCATAATATTTTTCGTATTCGGGAATTATCTTTTCGGCTGAAAACAATGTGGTAGCTCTATCAAGCGCATTTTCGGAAAATATCTTATACATATTCTGATCTTCAAGAAGCCTTATTGCATAATCAGCCATTTTATCAACATCGCCAATTTCAGCAATATAGCCTGTTTCACCATGAAGATTAAGCTCAGGCAAACCCCCTGCATTTGATGATACTACAGGAACACCGCATGCCATTGCTTCAAGCGCCGATAGCCCAAAGCTTTCTGATTGTGAAGGCATAAGGAAAAGATCAGATACAGAAAGTATTTCAGTAAATGACTCCTGCTCACCATAAAACTTAACATCATCTACAAGACCAAGATCTTTAACCAGGTATTCACACTTGCTTCTATCGGGACCGTCACCTATTAACAAGAGCTTGGAAGGCATTTTATCATTAATTTTTTTAAATATTCTGATAGCATCATCAACTCTTTTCAGCGGTCTGAAATTAGATGTATGAACAAGTATCTTTTCGTCATTCTTTGAAAGTTTTTCCTTTAAACACTTAGTTTCATTATTATCTACTTTTTTATATATCTCCTGGTTTATAAAATTTGGTATGACCTTAATATCTTTTGTTATTTCATACTGAGATTGGGTCTTTTGCTTAAGAAATTCCGATACTGCAGTTACACCGTCTGACTTCTGAACTGAAAATTTCATGGTTGGCAGAAAACTGATCTCAAGTCCGGTAAGTGTTATATCCGTTCCGTGAAGTGTAGTTATTATCTTTATGTTCCTGTTGTTTTTTTTCTTTGAAAGAACTTCTTCTTTAATTATTTCCCTGGCAAGGTAAGCGCTGGTTGCATGTGGGATTGCATAATGCGCATGAACAAGATCAAGTCCGTTGAATTTTGCCACTTCTACAATTTTACTTGCCAATGCAATACTGTATAAGGGAAAATCAAACAAAGGGTAGGATGCTATTTCAACTTTATGAAATGAAATATTATCAGAAAACCCCATGTTAAGCCTCATGGGCATACTGTAAGAAATAAAATGAACCTGGTGACCGCGTGCGGCTAGCTCAATACCAAGCTCAGTAGCAACTACACCGCTTCCACCATATGTGGGATAACAAAGAATGCCTATTTTCATAAATAATATATATTTAACAACAACTTTTTACCTAAATTTTTAAGTGAGTCATCAAAATAAGCAATAATGTTTATACTTACTAACACTCAACTAAAGCCTATATATTTTATGACGATAAAATACTAAAAATCTTTTTTATCTATACCTATGTGGCATAATGCAAAATCATATTTTACGGGGTCAATAGGATCAAATGTTTTCAAATTTTCTGTAAGCTCAGTTGCAAATTTAAGATCAATACTCTTCCTGTTAACCAGTTTCAGTTTTTTTGATATTCTCGCAATATGTGTATCAACTGGCATTATCAGCTTTGATGTATGAACCTCACTCCACAAACCGGTATCTATTTCATCTTTTCTCACCATCCATCTTAAATAGAGGTTCATTCTTTTGCATGCGCTCTTATTCTGCGGGTTACTGAAGAGGTAATGGAAATATCTCTCATTTATGTTTTTGAATTTCCTGTTCAATTCGTTTGTAAATCCGCTTAGCGCAGGAATGATATTAATATGTGAATTATCATAATAATTCATGAATAACCCTTTTAGTGAACCGTATTTCACCAAGACTTCGTTCAATGAACTGAACATATCAGAAATATCCAGATTTGAATTAAATCTATAGTGCAGATCTTTAATGAATTTTTTATCTTTTCGTTTGGAAAAATTAATGGTAAATTCGTGTGGTTTGTTACCGATTTTAACAAGCAAATCTTGAATAAAGCTGTTTATCTGATCAACTGAGCCATATGCATAAGCTGCGGTAATTAAACCTATTAGCTCAATATCTTTAACATCACTAAACCTGTGCAGTATCCACACAGGGTCTTTTGATGAATATTTACCGCTATATTCAATGTACAGCTTATCTAATTTTTCTTTTAGAATTGAATTTTTCAATTAAAATAAATGACTAAAGTTTACTTAACAGGTTCGGAATCAATTAATAGTGAAATTATAGAATTCCTTAACGGAAAAGCTGAATTCACAGAAACTATAGAATCAGCAGGTATAATTATCAATACAACCAACTTCCCCGAATACGAAAAAACTGAAGAACTGCAGTATCTTGAATCATGTTCACCAAAGAATATCCCGATATTAACATCATCCTTATGCTTTTCTGTATCAGCTCAGTGTGCTCTACAGGAGAATCCGGAAAGATTGATAGGAATTGGCTTATATGATACATTTTCCAAAGCTAAACGAATTGAAATAGCGCCATCAAAAATAACAGATAACACAATACTTAAAAATGCAGAAAATTTCTTAAATGAATCGGGGATAAATTATTCAATTGTGCCTGATAGAGTTGGGATGATATTCCCGAGAATTGTTTCAATGATAATTAATGAAGCGGCGCAGGTCTATAGCGAGCAGGTTGCTACAAAAGAAGATATTGATACTGCTATGAAGTTAGGTACAAATTATCCATACGGACCATTAGAATGGGCTGACAGGCTGGGCATTGGGTTAGTGTATAATATACTCACAGCCCTGCAAAGAGATTTTGGTGAAGACCGCTACAGACCGCATCCGTTGTTAAAAGAAATGGTGGATTTGAATAAGAAGTTTTATGATTAGTCTTTTTTGGATTGCATCAACTGCCTTCTTTATGTTGTTAATGCGAAGCACTGACATAGTCAGTGCATTCCAAGAAAATCAAATACACAAGCCACTCTTTGGAGTGCATTGACTGTGTCAATGCAGCACTGACATAGTCAGTGCACTCCAAGAAAGTCAAAAGCATTAATATCATCTATCCACTTAATATTTTCATCTCTTCTGAACCATGTCATTTGTCTTTTGGCAAATCGGCGGGTGTTCTGTTTAATGAGTTCTGTCATTCTTTCCTTTGTGATAATTCCATCAAGGAAATCGAATATCTCTCTTGAGCCAACAGTATTCAGTGAATTATGCGTTATGTAATGATAGCCCTGAGCTTTTAATGCTTCAATTTCTTCTATCATTCCCTCACTCAGCATAATTTCGGTTCTGTTATTAATTCTGTCATATAAATCAGCACGTTCTAATTGAATTCCATACATAACAGGTTTAAAATTAACTTCAATTTTCTTTTGATGGTGAACTGAGATCGGAATTCCTGTAACATAAAAAACCTCAAGCGCGCGGATTACTCTTCTTTCTTTAATTTCTTTCATTTTGTTAAAAGTAACAGGGTCATGTTTTCTTAATTCACCCAGCAAGTGGTCAAGTCCTTTTTCATCTTTTAACTTATAAATTTCGTCTCTTTTTTCTTTGAATCTCGCTTCAAGTGGATTTTTACCTTTAGGCTGTTTATCATCACTTCCAATTTCAAAGAATCCGTATATCAAAGAATTAATGTATAATCCGCTCCCGCCAACAACGAGCGGGATTTTATCATCTTCAAAAAGTTTATCTATGAGTATTCTTGCTTTAGTACCAAATTCACCGGAATTAAATTCCTGTGTAAGCTCAAGCTCATTAATAAAATGATGTTTGAATTGATTTAGTTCTCCATTTGTAGGTTGTGCTGTTGTAATTGGAATATGCTTATAAACCTGACGTGAATCAGTCGAGATTATTTCAACTTCTTTTCCTGTTTTGTTATTTATATTTTGCGCAATTTTTAATGCAAGAGAAGTTTTTCCTGAAGCTGTGGGTCCGGTGATAACAATTACTTTAGGCTTATTCATTTATATGGATCAGGCTTTCCAGCCCTCCGCGCCAATTAGAGGAACAAATTTAAAGTTATCGTAATATTTCTTTTCAATACCGGTTTCAGTACTGGTGATAACCAAAAGTCTTTGCGACTCATGGTCGCCTACCGGAATTACAAGCTTACCTCCAACCTTAAGCTGTTCAACCAAATGATTAGGTATATCAGGCGCGCCTGCTGTAACTATAATTTTATCATAGGGAGCGTTTTCTTCCCATCCAAGAGTACCGTCATCAAGTTTAAGATTTACATTGAAGCCAAGCTCACCGAGAAGTATAACGGCATTCTGGTGAAGCTTTTCAATCCGCTCAACTGAATATACTTCTGCTCCAAGCATGCTTAAAATAGATGCCTGATAACCTGACCCAGTTCCTATTTCAAGTATCTTATCGCCGGGTTTTACTTCAAGTGTTTGTGTCATATAGGCAACTGTAAAGGGCTGGGAAATTGTCTGCGCGCATTCAATAGGCAGAGCGTTATCATCATATGCGAATTTTCTTAAAGCAGGTGAAATAAATTTCTCGCGGGGAATATCATATATTGCCTTAAGAACATTTTCATCTTTAATTCCTTTGCTCCATAATCCTTCAACGAGATTTCTTTTTTCCTCTTCAAGTAAAAGCATGCTCTTTACTCCTCATCCATTTCTTCGAATATTTCCTTTACTTCTTCTTTAACATCGGTTGATTCAAGCTCTTTTTTCATTTCTCTTTTAAGTTCATCCAGACCGGAAACAAATCTAAGCTTACCATCTTCTGCTATTGATATCCCGCCAGTTTCCTCTGAAAGTATTATCACTAGCGCATTTACATCTTCTGATGCTCCGAGACCAGCCCGGTGCCTTGTTCCAAGCTTACGGTTTCCAATTTTTTCTGTGGATGAGAGCGGCAGTATGCAGCGGGCTGCTTCTATGGTATTATTGTTAATTATTACCGCGCCATCATGCAATGGTGATTTTGTGCTGAATATAGAAATCAGCAGTTCTTTGCTTACTTTTGCCTGAAGCTGTTCACCTGTTTCGACAAGTGAAGTAAGCCTATCACCCATTGAAATAACTATCAGCGCGCCCTGTTTTCTTTCCTTAAGCTCTTTTAAGCCGTCAACAATTTCGTTGATAGTTTCGCTTGCATTGATTTTAAGGAAATAGCGTGCTATTCTTGTTCTGCCGATAACAAGAAGTAATCTTCGTATTTCGGGCTGGAAGAGAATGATAAATGCTATCACCCAAATATCGGTAAGCCGGCTGAATATCCAGCCAAGTGAACGCATGTTAAAGGTCTGCGCAATCAGTGATGCAAGAATTATCAGGGTTAATCCAAGGAATATTTGTGATGCAATGGTGCCCCGCATTACAAGGTAAAGCTTGTAAAATATGTAAGTGACTATAATTATATCAATTATGTCAATCAAATTTACGGCTACAAACCCTATTTTGAATAATTCCATGGTACCGCAAATTTAATGATTTGGCTTTTTACATAATAGTTAATAATTTTGAATATTCATAAACGCAAGCACAGGCCGGTCCCGATAAACAGGGGTGTTCTAAATGCCTGTGCTGCTATATAATCAGGAGAAATAATTTTGGCAAAAGAGATAATTCGCTGTGGGTGGTGCGGAACTGACCCGCTTTATATGAAATATCACGATGAAGAATGGGGTGTACCCTTGCACGATGATAAGAAATTGTTTGAATTCCTTATATTAGAAGGATTTCAGGCGGGTTTAAGCTGGAGGACAATTCTATACAAGAGGGAAAATTTTAAAAAAGCTTTTGATAATTTTGACGCTGAAAAAATTGTCAGATATAAGGATAAAAAAGTGCAGGAGTTATTGAATGATGCGGGCATTATAAGGAACAGGTTAAAGATAGCCGCTTCAATTACAAATGCTAAAGCATATTTAAATATTTTGGATAAGACAGGTTCGTTTGATGACTATTTATGGCAGTTTACAGATGGAAAAGTAAAAAAGAATAACTGGAAATCTATGAAAGAAATTCCTGCCAAGACTAAAGAATCTGATGCGATGAGCAAAAAGCTGATTGAAGATGGATTTAAGTTTGTTGGTTCAACTATCTGTTATGCGCATATGCAGGCAACAGGAATGGTAAATGACCATTTGATTGATTGCCATCGGTATAAAAAAGTGAAGTAGAGATAAATCATATTTTTTCCTGATATTTGTCATTAGTTTATCGGATTTCATTAACTAATTTGTATTAATATTAATTAGTGAAATTGAAAAAACTTTGTGTATTAATATTAATCACTTTTTTTCTCACTGGCTGCGGCAATGAGAACAATCCGGTTAATAATACAATCACCGCAGATACTTATCAAAAAATTATCACTGCTGAAAGTGGTAACACAAAGTTTGAGGTCTGGACAGTTGATAACGATACTTTAATGACCGGTTATAATAAAGTAGGCTTTAAGGTTTTTCAGGATGGCAATGAGAAGACAACTGGATTTGTAAAATTCTACGCAAAGATGTTCCACTTTACATCAAATGAATTCCACGCAACACCCGTTGAACCCGTTTATAATTATGATAATTCACTAGGCATGTTTACAGGTTATATCATTATGCTTATGCCTTCTGATAGTACAAGCAGGTGGTATGGTTATTACAATTATAATGATGTGCTGTATGTTGATTCCGCCAGATTTGATGTTGGCTGGGATCAAAAAACTAAATTCAAAATATTCACAGATATTGGGGCTGAGCTTAGTTATCTAATAACAATGACCTCACCAATAATACCCGTATTTGGCAACAATGAATTTTCCTGCCTTCTGCATGAATCACCTGATTTTGTCAGTTTCTCGCAGGTTAATTCCGCAGTTATGCATTTATCCCCAAAGCTTGATTCACTAAATCATTATTCAGAAGGTAATGTTAATCCTGTTTACATTGGTGATGGTATATATAAAGGCAGCGTTAAATTTGATTATTCCGGTGGATGGAAAGTGTACGACTCTATATACTACAACAAAAGATGCATCACACAAGATGGCACACCTTATATATATTTTGAAGTGCCTTAAAATTTTTTCTTCAAATAAGTCTAAATAGTTCACTTTTAGGATAAAAAAAGAGGGTTTTACAAAATATAAAAATTAAGTATATTTGCTGATTATTATTATTCGGAGAGCTCGCATAATGGTATTGCAGCGGTCTTGAAAACCGCCGGGCGCAAGCCTGTGGGGGTTCGAGTCCCTCGCTCTCCGCAGATGTTTCAAAACAAGGGGTTGCAACCCCTTGTTCGTGTTTTCTACCAAATCTTTTAGGAGAGGTGCTCCCCCGAAGGGGCTCCTTTGGTGGAGTAGTTGAAATTTTCCATATAGTTTTATCACGGAGAGGTGCTCGAGTGGTTGAAGAGGCTACCCTGGAAAGGTAGTATACCTGCAAGGGTATCGTGGGTTCGAATCCCACCTTCTCCGCAAAATACCCTATTAACCCTATTAATTATATTTTTATTAAACACAAAGATTACAATATTGTGTAATGAATCTTCCATCCGGATATAACGAAAAATTGTACCAATCATTAGATGAAGTGCATAGACTAAAATTCAGTGAACCTCAAAAAGCGCTTGAACTTGCCAATTTTGTTTATGTCCAGGCTTTAAAATCAGCGGATGAAGTGCTTGAAGCCAATAGTCTGTATGTTCTTGGTGTATGCAATGAGCTTGTAGCTAACTATCCTCAGTCCATGAAATTCCTTACAGAAGCAATTAAACTTTCTCATCAAATAGGTGAAAGAAGAATAATGGGAGATGCCCTTAATTGCGTTGGCATTATAAATGATAACCTGAATAACTATTCAAATGCCCTTAAAGCGTATTTTAAAGCGTTAAAAATTTACGAAGAAGTTAAAGAAAACAAAAAGATAGCAATAGTCCTTTCTAACATAGGATTAATATATACCAATATTAAAGATTATAAAAACGCGCTGAAATTTTATTCACATGCGCTGTATTTTGCATAATAACAAAACGACAGCGAGTCTTTACTGGTTACAAATATTAATATAGGCTTAACTCATACACTGCTTGGTAATTTTGAAGAGTCGCTTAATTTTCTTTATGACGCGCTTGATCTTGCAATACAAAGAAGTGATAAAAGAAGGACATCAATAGCTTTAGATCATATTGCGGAAACAAATATTCAGTTAAGGAATATCACAGAAGCCTACCGTTTATTTGAAGAAAGCAGAAAAATTAAGCTGGAGCTTGATGATAAGAGAGGTTTAGTTAAAATATACGGCACAATTGGCCAGTTGAAGCTCCTGGAAAATAACATTGATGAAGCCAAAGTAAACCTGGAACAAGCGCTTGATATTGCAAGTGATCTTGGAATGAAAAAATCTGTACATGAGCTACACAGATCGCTTTCATCCGCATATGAAAAAGTGCATAATGCTGAAAAAGCATT
>JANPBV010000474.1:0-5993 GCA_031430615.1 Ignavibacteria bacterium
CTAAATAGCATTAATGCGGAATAATATGATATTACAACTGCTATTGAGCTTTCAATTGCGCTAAGCAGGTTTAATTTGTAGATTACTGAATCCGAAAAAAACGGCAAATGTGAAACAACATATCCTAATATCAAAAATAACGGGTATCCTGTTGGATGGGGAATGCCAAAAGTATAGCATGCCGCGGCAAGCTCACCGCTATCCATAAAAGTAACTGATGGATGCAGTGTCAGGATATATATTACCAGGCAAATTACACCGGCAAGCAAACCAAATATATGTTTATAATATTTATTCATATAATGCTCTATCCGATAGAAACATTTAATTTTCCAATATCCTGTATTTCAGCTATAACTTTATCCCCTGTTTTAAGCTGTGTTACACCGGCAGGTGTACCGGTAAAGATTATATCGCCTTTTCTTAGACCAAATATTGAAGATAAATAATGGATAATAAACTTCACTGTAAATATCATCAGTTTTGTATTTGCTGATTGTTTAACTTCATCGTTTACGGTCAGTTTTATATCAAGTTCCTGAACATTTTTAATATTTTCTATCTTCACAATTTCAGATACCGGTGATGATGTCTTAAATCCTTTTGCAACTGCCCACGGCTTGCCTTTTTTCTTCATTTCATTCTGCAGGTCGCGCAGAGTGAAATCAATTCCAACTGCATAACCGTAAATATACTCTAATGAATTTTCTTCGGAAATATCATTGGCATCTTTACCTATTATTATTACCAGCTCAACTTCGTTCTGCAAATTTTCTGAAATTGGTTTACCGCCAAATTCCGGCACCTTAACAATATTACCAACTGTTTCAATTGCAGTTGATGGCTTTAAAAATATCACGGGAGTTTCCGGAATTTCATTTGCAATTCCTGGCACATTCATTTCATTTATATGGTCAACGTAATTTTTGCCAACACAAAAAACATTCTTAACTTCTATCACATCATCGGAATCTTTTACTTTAATTATTGCCATTATTATATATTAATTAAATGCTGCAGATTATTTACTATCCCTACAGGCTTACATTTTAATTCCAAGCCGTCAAATGGAGTGTTCTTGCTTTTTGAATGGAATACTGATGAATTGACCTTCCACTTTTTATTCACATCCAGGATTGTCATATTTGCCATTGAGCCAACTGTCATACTAATATCCTTTAATCCAAGCAGCCTTCGCGGGTTTACTGACATTTTGTTTATCATTTCTTCGAGTGAGATTATTCCTTTATCAACAAGGTAAGTATAAGTTAAGCCAATAGCGGTTTCAAGTCCGACTATACCAAACGGAGCCTTATCTAAAGGCTGTGACTTTTCATCTGCGGTATGCGGCGCATGGTCAGTACAGATTATGCTGATTGTCCCATCTTTTAATCCTTCGATAACTGCTTCAACATCATTTGCCGTTCTAAGCGGTGGATTCATCTTTGCATTAGTTCCATATTTTAAGATAGCCTCATCATTTAATATAAAATGATGGGGACATGCTTCTGCCGTAACATTAGCCTTTTCCGCTTTTGCTTTCCTAACCATTTCAACAGCATCTTTTGTGCTGATGTGCTGTATATGGTAATGCGAATCCTTTACTGCTTTTGTTAAAGCAATATCTCTTTCGATGATTTTATATTCCGATGCATTAGAAATTCCCTTAACACCAAGCTTTTTAGAAACTACCCCCTCATTCATAATACCGCCATCAGTGATACTCATAACTTCACAATGCTGAACAACGGGCTTGCCAAATGGCGCAGTACGCTCAAGTACTTCCTTCATTAGTTTATCACCGGCAATCGGACTGCCATCATCAGTAATTGCCAATGCTCCGGCATTTATCAACGCTTCAATATCAGCCAATTCTTCACCTTTTCTGCCAACAGTTGCGCAGGCAGATTGGTACATATCAACAATGTTACCATCTGCTTTTTTTTTATTTGCTAAGAATACTTCAATATTATCAACGGGGGGATTAGTATTAGGCATAGTCATAACTCCGGTAAAGCCGCCATAGGCAGCAGCAAGCATACCTGTTTCAATATCCTCTTTATGGGTCTGCCCGGGTTCACGGAAATGGACATGCATATCAAAAAATCCGGGTACAATAATTTTTCCCGCAAGGTCGTATTGTATCACTTCCCTCACATGCTGCCAAATAACACCCATATGGTTAATAACACCGTTTACGATAAGTATATCAAACCTGCCGTTAATGTTTTCGGCGGGAGAAATAACGTGGCAATTTCTAAGTAATAAATGCAATTGTTTTTTGAGATTTATTTACTAAAATAGTTAATTAAAAGGATTATATAAATTGAGAAGATTTTCCTGAATTACGGCTCTTTGTTAACGACAAAACTTAAAGATTATATTTTTTGACGCAGATATACACTGAATATTATGATTTATTCTGAAAACTAATCTTCTGTACTTGATATTAAATTTTCAAACTGACTGAATAGTATCAAATTTTATTATTTAAGAATAATTTTGAGGTTTTGTCTCAAATCTCCAAATTCTGAAAAAACGAACTATAAATAGTGTTTTAAGCTAGAAACAGTTAAATTCAAAAAAACATCTTACTTTTCTTCATATTATTTCTGCGTAAATCTGCGTCAAGAAAAATAGTCGTGTATTTAGATTACGGCTAAAAAATGCTTAATAGGTAAAGGAAAATATATAATGCCGGTACCGCAAACAAAATACTATCGAATCTATCAAGCGCGCCGCCATGTCCCGGGATAAGGTTTGAAGAATCTTTTACCTTAACACTGCGTTTTAAGTTTGATTCAAACAGGTCGCCCAACTGCGCGAATATACCTACTATTACAGCAACTGCTATCCAATGACCCACTGAAAACTGTGTATAAAAGAACTTCCATATTACAATTCCGGTAATTATGGTAAACAAAAATCCGAAAATCGAGCCTTCCCAAGTTTTTTTGGGGCTTATTCTTTCTGCAAGCTTATGCTTACCGAAGAGCTTACCTCCAAAGAATGCGAATGTATCGCTTACCCAAACCATTACAAGGCATACAATTGCGTAATTGGCTCCGTTCACATTCATTATTTTAGATGATGCCATTAAGCTAAGCAAACCAAACGGTGTTGATATATATACCACTGAAAGCAGCCATGTGCTGATGGCTTCGAAATGCTTTTCTTCCTTGAACACTTCTACAATTATCAGGAAAATGAACATGAGAAAATATAATATCAAAACAAAATTGAAATGCTCAAAATAAAAACTTATGACAATTAATGAACTTATCAGAAGAAAAACAAATTTATGTAATGAAATGCCGCCAAGCCATTTTGTAAGACCTGATGGCGGAGTTTTTGGTATTTCAAACAGATTGTAAAATTCATTCATACAGAAAAACGCGAGCACTGAGCAGAACACCAGGAATACTACATTACCTGATAATGCGGAAAAAATAATAAGTGGAATACCAATTGCGCCTACTATGACCCTGACTATAGTATTATTCATACGGTCTCAACCTTAGGTTTTACATCCGCTGAATTCTTTTCCCTAAGCCTGTAATAAAGTATAATAATGCTCGAAAATATCAGGGTTGAAAATACCAATGCCACCAATGTATCCGTCATCTCATTGCCGGCTACATGTGGTGTTTCAAAATCCTGTTTGCCGTAAACATATAAAAAGTAAGAAGCGAAGAAATTATTCAGAAAGTGACACAGAATGCCGACAAAAATTGAATTTGAATAATAGACAATAAAACCTAAATAGCATCCAAGTATTACCAGAGGGATTAAGTTAAACGGCTGAAAGTGATAGAATGCGAAAAGAAAACCTGTTGTAAATATCGCTTTTGCGGGTCTGGATATTTTTGAAAGGTTACTCAACGAAAATCCGCGGAATAAAGCCTCTTCGCAAATTGCAGGTGTTACACAAATTACAAATATCACAACAATAAATTCTACCAATGAATGAGCCTGTACAATTTTCATTGTACCTGTTTCAAATGAGTTGAATATATCCTGAACAGGTTTTACCGCATCTCTGATAAACGGAATACTGTTTAATGCCAGCTCCTGAAAATACATATATCCCTGTAAGAATGGCTGTATCATAACAATACCTAATAACGCAAGCAGAACAAGAATTGGTTTAGGCTTATTTAATCTGAATACTGACTTCAGGTCATGGGTTTGAAGCCTGGCAAAGAATATCGTAGGGGCTAAAATGAACATAAACTGCCCGAATGAAAGAATGATCCTCGTCATTTTTACATCTGGGTTATCCATTTGGATATCACCTGCTGCAATTGCCAGTATACCGCCTATGAACTGGTACAAAAAGAAAATTATCGCAAGTACTATTAATACATAGGCAAAGGGGTTAAGACCTTGTAAAAAGCTGCCTGCCGGTTTTTGGCTATCGTTGTTTTCTTCGGGATTAAATTCCTGCAATATGTGTAGTTTACTACGATTTCTTAGTTCTGCTAATATAAAAATTATGAAATTTAGTTATTATTCATAAATTTTTGCGAAATTTTAACCTCACCCCCCAAAGGAGTCCTTCGGACTTCCCCCTCTCCTAAGAAACTACCTCAATACTTCTATGATTAGACGACTCGCCGAGTCGTCTCTACAAAATATTGAAGATTTTCATGTAGAGACGTCCCGCTGGGACGTCTTTTTAAAGTTATGAGAAAACCTGCTAAGAGGAAAGGGGCTGGATCTACGACTCAACAAGTCGAAGACTTGTTGAGGGGGTGAGGGTCAACAACTACATTTTATTATTTTTATCAAAAAAACGGATTTTAAGCCTCACGGATATAGGCTATATTAAAAAATTGATTATAATGACATATTTAGCTATGTTAACACATTGAAAAACAAAAATATATAATTTGGGTAAAAAGTCCTTCTTTATTTCAGCGGTTATTTTGATATTTTGTGTAAATTTATATTCAGGTGATAGATCAAGCGCCAGATCATCGGGTATGGCATTTTCTAATCTTGTTTCATCAATTGGCAATGATGCATTCGGAATAAACCCCGCTAATTTTGATTACTCAATGCCGGTTAGTTTGAAGAGTAAAAACACTAAGAGTAAAAAGTCATTCAATCCGCAATGGGAATTTTCCCTGTTTTCAGCCGGCGGCGGTTATGGTTCTGATTCATCAATTACTTTCTACAATAATTATTTAAGATACCTTTCTATAGATAGGAATAGTTTTGTTAATCTTTTCACGAACATAAATGAAGTATTCACATTCAGGAATACTATTCTGCCCGGTGAAAAGACAGATGTAAATTATGATTTTGAACTGAACTGGCTCTCGGTTAATTACAAAAATCCAAAATTCGGCGCTCTAAATGTTACTATAAGTGATAGAGTTGGACTTAATACAGAAGTAAACAGCAGGGATGAATACCTTCCTTTGACATTTGGATTAAATATAAATCCAAACGGAAGTTACAACCTGACCGATGTAAACATGTTCCAATCTGAAGCTATTGCATGGTGGATACGGAAGTATAACGCAGGATATGCTAAACAATTTTTATTTAAGAGTAAAAGCGGGATAAGGAGTTTTTCAATTGGTATTTCCGGAGGTCTTGTACACGGGTTTGGAAATGTTACAACATATGATACCAGGCTTAATATTAACACGTATGGAGTTTTGAACGTTAATGGTGTTAATCATGTTGATAGCATTAAAGGGAAACAGGATTTCCACACGCAATCAGCATTAACTGATTTTTTCACCAATTACAAAAGCGGAGCGGAAACACATTTCAATCTTTTTCCCAAGCCGGCAGGCATAGGCTTCAATCTGGATATTGGTATAGCAATGCAGATAGGGAATGACTGGAAAATTGCGGCAAGTGTTACCGATATTGGAAGTATAACATGGAATTATAATACGATAACAAATAACGATACAAATGCATTCGCATACTACAATTTCTATATAACAGGTACAGACCCAATTTACAACGCAATG
>JANPBV010000475.1:0-5183 GCA_031430615.1 Ignavibacteria bacterium
TTCTTATACTTTCAAGGAAACTGACAAGTTTCCTTTCCTTGGCTTTTTCTTCACTATCAGATAAGAAACCAAGATGAACATCGGAAAAGAAATAGTACTTTTTTTCGCTCAAAAACTATGTTTTTATTAACTTAATACCGCACTATATATAGTACGAATATAAAGTTAATTCTTTTTTAAAAGATAGGAAATCCAATAATACAATTATTATGAAGTTCAGAAAAGGCGGGATTTTATTACATTTACAATCCTTTTCGAGGCTTTCCCATCCATTAACCCGGGAATTTTTCCTTTTTTGTATTTTCCCTTAAATATCTCCCCGGTTTTCCTTATAACCAGCGTTTCATTTAGCCCGCAAAGAGTATTTGTACCTATATTCAGTGTATCAGGTCTTTCAAATGATTCTCTCAATGTTAAACAGGGAATTTGCAAAAAAGTTGCCTCTTCCTGGATACCACCTGAATCAGTAATAACCAGTTTACAATCAGTTAACAGCTTGATAAAATCAGTATATCCGGCAGGCTCTATAGTTAGTAAATTTTTAATACTCTTTATTCTTCCAATAAGAGAGAACTTCTCCGCCATTTTAAGTGTCCTTGGGTGTATTGGAAGAACTAACTTTATTTCAGGATCATAGCTCAATGCTTTTGCGGAAACTTTTTCGAAGATAGAAATTATTCTGGAAAAACTTTCTTTATTATCAACATTAACAGGTCTGTGGATTGTTGAAAGGATAAATTTACCTTTTTTCAATCCAAGTTTTGCAAGGATATTTGATGCATTAATATTTTTTTTAAAATAAATAAGAGAGTCTATCATGGTATCACCAACAAGAAATATCTTTTTTCGGTTAACACCTTCTTTCAGCAGATTTTTCACTCCTTCGGCTTCTGTGATAAAAAGCATTTCCGAAAGCGAATCGGTTACAATTCTGTTTATTTCTTCAGGCATTGTGTTATCAAAACTTCTTAGTCCTGCTTCAACATGAGCAATTGGAATACTACCAGTGCCGGAGTGAATTTTAGAGCAAACCAGGGCGCATGCAATTGTGGAATTAACATCGCCAAATACAATAACAAGGTCAGGCTTTTCCATCAGGACAACTTTTTCAAACTCTGTCATTATCTTAGCGGTTTGCTCTGCATGTGAGCCTGAACCCGCCCCTAAGAAAATATCAGGTTTTGGTAGACCGAGATCTTTAAAAAATATCTCAGAAAGTTTGTGATCATAATGCTGCCCTGTATGAACTATTAAATGAGTGTAAAGGTTTTTGTGTTTTCTTAATTCGCGTTCAATAGGGGCAAGCTTCATAAAATTAGGCCTTGCCCCTACAACTGAAATTATCTTCTTTTTTCTTCTCAATTAATTGGAATAGAATTAACTGATCTTGAAAGTATTTGCCCCAAGAACAGTGATCTTTTCCCTGTTAATCTTAATTTTCTTAGTCGCATTCCTTGTATCAACAATATGCTTTGAAAACGCGACTATCCATTCGTAATCATAGGTCGTATGATCAGTTATTATTACAGTAACATCAGCATCTTTAAGCAGTTTTTCGTTCAATTCCTGTACACGGAATATCTTATCCATTAAGCGGATATTCCTCATATACGGGTCATGGAAATTTATATTCTGTATGCCTTCTTTATGAAGAAGTTCAATCACTTTAATTGCAGGTGAATTCCTTGAATCTTCAACATCACGTTTGAAAGTAGTGCCAAGAATCAAAACATTTGCATCACTTGCCTTAACAGGCAGATTAGCTATTTCTCTCATAACAAGGTCTCTTACGTAGAAAGGCATTTCTTCGTTTGATTCTGCGGCAAGCTCTATAAACTTAGTATGAAAATCATACTGTTTAGCTATCCAGTCAAGATAGTATGGGTCTATCTGTATGCAATGCCCGCCAATACCCGGACCCGGATAGAACGGCATAAAGCCAAATGGCTTGGTTGATGCAGCCTCAACAACTTCCCATATATTTATATTTCCCATTCTATCACAAAGCCTTGCCATTTCATTAACCAAAGCAATATTTACACTTCTGAAAATATTCTCAAGTAGTTTTTCCATTTCTGCGACCCTTGGTGATGAAACCATATGCACTTTTGTCGCAACTTCCTGAAGTATCATTACCGATAGCTCGGAGCATTTTCTTGATACACCGCCAACAACTATTGGTGTATTGCCAGTATTATATGTTTTATTGCCCGGGTCAACACGCTCAGGTGAAAATGAGAGGTAAAAATCCTTTCCGGCTTTCCATCCCTTTGATTCAAACAGCTTTTGTACGTGATCTTCTGTAGTACCGGGGAAAGTTGTGCTTTTTAAAACCACCAATGAGTGCTTTTTAAGTCTTTTAAATATCTCCTCGGCGGAATTCATAATATATGATATATCCGGTGTTTTATTATCAGTAACCGGAGTAGGGACGCAAATGAAAATTATTTCCTGGTCACCAATTTTATCATAATTTGATGATGCTGTAAAATAATTATTGTTTATAGCATAAAGAAAATCTTTATTAATAACATCCTTAATATAATTCTTCTTCTGCTGAATAAGTTTTATCTTATTCTGGTCAAGATCTACACCATGAACTGAATAACCTTTTCTTGCAAACTCAATGGCAAGCGGTAAACCGACATATCCCAGTCCGATAATACCGATTTTGGCTTTTTTCTGCTTGATTTTTTCTCTTAATACTTCACTCATTAATTGCGTTCCTTTTTGGATTAATTATATTCTCTTTGGTTTGTATTATTTGAATTTTTGATGCTGCATTCCCCGTGTTAAACACGGAAAAATATATTTGATACTATTTATATATACTTTCTGCTTCTTCTTTTCGCTGTTTCCACCATGATTCGTTCTGTTTATACCATTCAACAGTACTTTTGAACTGGTTAAACGGGTCTATCTTAGGCTTAAAGCCAAGCTTTGTTATCTTATCAACATTTAACGCATAGCGGAAATCATGGTTCGGCCTCGGGTCAGGGATATACTGTATCCATTCATCCCTGCTTACTCCCAATAATTCACAAATCCACTCCGCTGCCTGACGGTTTGTAATTTCGGGGTTATGATTTGCGGCAACATTATACGCATTGCCGCCCTCGCTTTTTTCAAGCAGGAACTCAAGACACTCAGCAGTTAAAGGCGCATACAGCCAATCCCTTACCTGCATACCTTCGCCCCATAGGGGTATTTTGCTTCCAAGTATGATATTTGATATCCACCTGGGAAGCGCTTTTTCCGGATATTGCCATGGACCGAAATTATTTGTGGGTCTTAACACAACTACAGGATATGATCTGCCGAACTCCATTGCAAGATCATCAGCCTGTGATTTAGATTTTGAGTATGCCGAGGTTGACTGGCTATCACCCAAAAGTTTATCACCTTCGGCAAAGTATCCGTCAACAATTGAACCGTAAACTTCATCAGTTGAAATGTGTATGAATTTTTTAACACCTGCTGAAAAGGACTCTTCCAGCATTACCTTTGTGCCGGTAACATTTGTACGGTAAAAAAGATCCGGGTCGGTTTCACTTCTTGTGTTGTGACTTTCTGCCGCAAAATGTATTACTGCATCAACACCGGAAAGTGAGTTTCTAACGGCATCTTCATCACAGATATCACCTGTAATGAAATTTACTTTCCCCGTATTTATAAGCGGTTCAAGGTTATCCTTCCCGCCTGCGTATGTAAGTTTATCAAGAACTGTAATACTGAATCCTTTGCCTGTCATATAGTAGACAAAATTTGTTCCAATAAAGCCTGCGCCGCCTGTAACCAATAATTTCTTCAAATATTATTCCCTGATAAATAATCCAAAGTTCAAACCAACATTAATCACAAGTCCTTTAGGCTCGATACCCTTAGGAAAGTCTTTAACTTCAATATCATTATCAACACGCCAAGTATTTTGCGCGCCAATCTGGTAACCGCAATCAACCTTTAGGTACATGAATTTCTTAAGCAAAATTCCAATACCAACCTGCGGCTGAACAGTATAGAAACGTGATTTAAATACTTTGGATAGATTTGTAGAAGAGCCGTTAGATGAAAACTCTGAAAATATATTATTATAACTGTTAATATCGCTGCCATACTGATAAAGCTCAAGCTTTAAGGTACCTGTTGAAAACTGCGAGCCAAAACTTATATCAAATATTTTACTTATAGGGATAACGTATTCAAAACTTACTCCACCCTGCCCAAGTGAATAATTCGCATCCTTTTTAAGGGTATCGTTAACCTGTTTACTTTGTTTTGAGGTGAAGCCATTGCCAAATCCACCAAATCTAAGAAAATTTCCACCTTTCGGGAAGTCAACGAAACCGCCGCCGCCTAAGGTCAAAAAGCCGTTTTCCGGCATTTCCGGAAAACCTGCGTTTTTAAGCTGTATATTAAGATCTTTTACGGGATTAAAGTGCCAGCCTGCTGTTACACCGCCTGCAAATGCGAAACTTGGTAGTAATTGGCTGTAAGAAGTGCCTAAAAAACCCAGAAATACCAATAAAACTGCGAGGATTCTCAATTTACGGCTCATATTCTCTGATTTTTACAAAATTTGGAACACAAAAATACCAATCAATCATAATAAAAACAATTTAAAAATTTTGGGTGTAGGTAGTGAGGGATAATGCGTAACAATTAAGAATTAGGAATTACGAATTAGGAATAATGAGTCAATTACAAATATGATTAATTTGTCTTTTCTTTAAAATCGGCCTATGAAAATTGCTGCCTGGAAATTATTTGAGCAGAACAGACTTTTGTAGTCTGTGCAAGGAGGAATGCCTAAAGGTGTTCGAAATACGCTAAACTACTGCCAACCCAGGTCTTCTCTTTATTGAAATCAACACCCATCATTTTGCCTTTGCTTAATCTTACCAGATTATTTACAAGATATGGTTTGCCTTTATCATGAACAAACAACAGCCTTAGCTCTGCTTTTGCCGGCTGGTCTGGGGTAACAATCACAGGTTCATAGTTAATTTTCTTCTGCAAAATGAAATTGGTACGGTCTGTAATACCATCAAGGATCTCTCTTGTAACATCAAACACAACACCAACACCCGCAAAACTAAAGAGCGGTTTTAGTACATAGTTTTCTAAGTCAGCGGGGTATGTTTCAATATCACTTAAGAAACGGGTTTCGGGGACATATTTATTTT
>JANPBV010000476.1:0-8068 GCA_031430615.1 Ignavibacteria bacterium
GTTTTAAGCCGAACATCATATAACCACGCCAGAAGAATTCCCATGCAAACATATAAAAGCCGACAAATAGCTCATAATATAGAAGAACAGAAATGTTCTCACGAACATAAGTTCCGCCTTGCGGGTAAGTACTGGCAAAACTCTTGTTTCCTGAAGCAATCCAAAGAAATGGAAGCATTACAGCTACAAAGAGTAATGATGATTTTAAGCCAAATTTGTAATCTCCCAGCCTTAAGCCATAATCAGATGGCTTACCTTTTAAAACAAGTGGAATAAGGATAATTGGTACTATAAACATCAGGAAACCATCTGCAGAAAACCAATATAAGGTAGAATAGAATTTATAATCACTTGTCTCAAAAACCTTCCTGAAGAAGCTTGTTGAAGCATATTGCATGGATACAAAAGTAATAATGGCTACACTCATAAAAATAAAGACCTCTTTAAAACTGAGTGTCTTTATTGCTTCTATCAGAGAGCGAATTTCAAGTTTTAATGAATTCAAATTAAATTATTATTTCTTTTTGATAACGTATTGAATTGTTTCGGGTTTAATTGAAATTACTGAACATCCGGGTGGTATTTCAAAAACCGGAGTTAAAGAACCGGTAGAATCAGCAAGTATTTTTCTATAATCAATTTTAGCTATAATTTTAGATATATCAATATTTGCAAGCTGATTTACCCCGCCTTTAACCTGTATAGATACAGTTTGAGGGATAAGTAATACTTCTTTATCTTCAGGCGTTTCCGGCACCGTTATTTCTATATTGGTAAATTCCTTTTCAGCAGTTGGTTCAATATTTACTTTCAACTTTATTTCATTTTGTGAAAGCCACAAGATATTACTTAAACTATCGGATACATTAATAATCCTGGAAATACCGGCATTCACATTCTCGAAGGTTAACGTTTTTGTATTCAAATGATCAAGCTTCCTCAGGATATCAACTGCGCCGCCAATTTTAATGCTATCCGGTTCCAGTTCCGGCTTTCCAACAATCTGGTAACCATCTTTACAGATAATATTAAGCCGTGGATTTAATTTGACGTATTTCTCCTCATAATTTTCAATCTTAACAAAAAGTGTTTCCGGGTAAACTCCCGTTATTTGAAGATTTTGGCTCAAACCCATATTGTTATCCAGGTAATCTTTTGTTAATATAATGAACTGTTCATTCTTTCTGGCGGTAATATCATAGGTAAATTCAAGATTAAAAGAAGTAAACAGCCTTATAAGGTTCCAGCCAACACCTCTGAATTTTACTTCAAGATTTAAAGGAATATTTCCTGATATAGCGTATGGTTTGTTAATGTTTATTTTTACGGGAACTGTCTTTTCAATCTCATAATTTTGATTAAAATTCAGACTAAGCCATAATACAACCGAGAGCAGAAATGATGCTAATACTATGTGATATCTGAATTTAGACAATTTTATGATTTTCCTTCTATGGCAAATATCTGGAATAAATTCAATTGTTTAAATCCTAAAATTACCTCATAAAAAAAACCGGCAATTGCCGGCTTAAAAAATTACTTTATATTTAATCTGTCTTTCCAGTTATCATCCCGCTGTTCATTTTGAGCAGTTGAATGAACTAATATATAATCGCCATATCCCGAGCTATTATCGATAAATACGAAAATAGCGCCTCCCTGCATTTTATTATAAGTCCAAATTTCGTATGCGCGTGTAGAACCTTCATACGGGAATCTTTCAATATCGTCATATTTACCATAAATTGAATATACTCTGCCTCTATCTGATTTCCATCCTTCTCTAAAATCACTTTTAAAGCTCTTATTCGCAAAATCAATTCTTGAAAAATACTCTTTTTTTGTTAAGTATGCAGAAATACCTTTCCAGTATTTGAACATATACATTCTTTTTTCATCTATAGCTTTAAGGGATTCATATTTCTCTTTCTGCTGGTCACTCATAAGGTAAATTGCCTTATTGAATTCATCATCAACCTTTTTTTCAGTAAGTTTAGGGTATTCACTGAGTAAATATTCATTTTCTACATCAGTAAGATCTCTGGGAATAATAGTAGTATCGCTGTTATATATATAAAAATATTTATAAGCTCTCATTAGTTCCTTTTCAGAATTATCCAGCAACTTTACATATAAAAGATACCTGTTTGAAGGAAGACCAGTTATATCCATTGAGCCAAATTCAACCTTGGAATCTGTTTTTAATTCATATTTCTTAGTATTAGTTTTGATCTCTGTGCCATCCTGGTTAGCTATAGTAACTGCTACTGAATAACTATCACCCAGTTCCTGTTTATTCAGATTATACAACTCAATGTAATAATATATTTTGGATAAATTATTCCCAAACAGGTTTGAGGGGTTTGGGACTACTTCAAGTGTATTTTTATAAAAAATATTACTTTCATCAGCGCTTTTTACTATGCCTGTACTTAACTCTATCGTGCTTAGGCTTAACTTATCACCAGGGAATGGTTTTAATGTTACCTCTTCCTCGGCTGTGTTCATTTTTGTAGAATCATTGAAATCGGTTGCAATCATTTTCAAAATATAAGTGCCTGAATCCAGCAAAATATTTATCTGACCCGTTAAACGGAAATGTTTATTGCTGCCCGATGTATCTGAAAGAGATACAGGTATTCTGAAATCTTTTACAGCTATTGTTTTATTAGTACTTTTATTATATACATCAAGCTGCAGTCTGCCTTTAGCTTCAAAGCCTGATGAAGTCTTAATAAATATTAATTCATCAGGAGTAAAACCATAATAAAGTTCAAGAAAAACTTTACCTGATTCATCTCTGAAAATAGAGTAGTCATAATCAAATGAAAGATTATTATCCGAAAAAGAGAATCCCTGCAACAGAAAAAGTATGAGGACTATGAATTTAAATCTATTAGAGTTCATTAGTTTTAACAATAGAAAATGCCATTTACATAAATGTAAATGGCATTTTCGTTTATAAATTTATACAATTACAAAATTTAAAAGCCCATTGTAAATGAGAACCACTGGTTACCGGTAAATCTTTCGGTTACCCTGTATGAATAATCAAGTCCAAGCTTTACTGTACCAAAAGGATACTGTAAACCTACACCAAATGAAGGACCAAAGAGATTCTGATCTTTTTTAGTAAGACCATCTTCAGTTTTATAATCAGGTGTAAATGCATAAGCACCTCTTAAGAATACATAATTGTTATAGTTGTATTCTAAACCAACTCTGTATTCATCGCTTGAAAAGTTGTTATTCTGGAACGTAGTTGAGAACTGAACATTATTTTTCTTGCCCAATGGCACATCGTATGAAATTCCTAACTCGAGTGTTGTAGGTAAAGAAAAATCCTGCAGCGTTACTCTCCTTGGTTCAGGTGTTGAGCCTGATGGCGTGCCTCCTGGTTCGTAATAAGCATCTAAACCGCTGCCATCAAATGTCATAGATGGTCCAAAGTTCTTTAAAGCAACTCCGAACTTTAGACCTGATTTACCTGCAAGATACTGCAAACCAAAATCTACTGCAAAACCTGTTGAATTTACCGTCAGGATCTGCTCATAGATAACTTTTACAGTAGCTCCAAATAATATCTTATCAGACATCTTTCTTGCAAATGAAATTGATGTTGTAAGATATGTAGGCGACCAAACTTCACCTGTTCCATTTGGGCTTTCGAGTGTAGTAACAAGCTCATCACCAAAACTAAGTGATTTTAAACTTGCCCCTATAACACCCATACCGCCTAAATCAACAGCGCCGGCAACATAATTAATATTAATACCGGCAATATATTTCATATGAGAAGCAAGAACTTCTGTCTTACTGTTCATTAATGAAAGACCTGCAGGATTCCAGTACATTGCATCTATACCTGAAATTGATGAGATCATCGAACCGCTAAGTGATGTTCCCCTTGAACCAACCGGAATAAGTAATTCCGGCGCTGCAGAGGTACCGTATCTGCTACGGTCCCCTGCAAAACTAATACTACCAAGCAGCAGTGTAAATATCAATGCTGATTTAGCAGCTGTTTTTATTTTATGATATAATTTCATTTTTTTTTAAACTCCTTATTGATTTATTTACAATACTGTTTAGAACGAATCAATTCTTTCCTGAGGTGTGAAGATAGCCAATTTAATCGTTTTGGTACCTATACCCGGGGCATCTATAAATGCTATATAAATTCCGCTTGCTACCGGAATTCTATCAGTATTTAAAAGATCCCAATTGATAGTTGTGGTATTATCATCTTTGTTTATCTGTTTTACAAGATTTCCATTCAATGAATATATGTAAATAGTTGCTGTTTTGGGCATATTCATGAATTTTACAAACCTATCAAACGGGCTTGTTTCCTGTGCATGACCTCCATAGTACGGATTAGGAACAACCCTTACTGTTGATAATTCACCTCTTGACGATGCTAACTCAATACTGCCAATAGTTGGAGCAGTTGTGGTTCCTGTTTCTATTACTGTTACTGTACCAGGTGATTGCTGATACTGCAGTTTTGTATAAGGCAATATTGTCATTATATCACCATTTGCATATGCGGCACCGCTTGTGAGTAACCTTGGTGTCCAGACATACATAATATCCATGTTTCTAAATTGTGAAGCAAACTGGATATTTTTAGTAGTATAGAATGTATTCGGGTTTTCATCATATGTTGAATACATTATGTATACAAATTCAAATCCACCATCAGCAGTATTCTTTGGATTCCATGTTCCGCTTGAATCGTAATCAAGGAATGCAACATTTAACTGACGAGGTACGGTTGAGTTTGTATCCTGTGGGTCATCTATTTCAACTTTAAATGGTATATCCACATAATCCTGGTACGGTGATGATGAAAAGTTTCCTCTGTACCTGTATGCTTTTTGTGTAGTTCCAAAAGTGATCTTAACTTTCTTTAAAGCCGAAGTTTTTAAGAAAGTAGTTATATCTATTTTACTTGTAAAACCAAGCCTGTAATTATTACCTGATGTCCAGCTTAAACCCATTGATAGACTCTGAGCAGGTCTAGTTGTAGTGCCAATTACCGGCTTAGTTGCCGATGTATCAACGCCACCTAAATTAACAGTACTACCAGTGTAAGTCCATCCTTTAACATTAGATTGTGAAGTTGAACTTACGTCCATTATCACGCCATAACTTGATCTAGCTATTGAGTCAGCTCTGAATATAATACCATCAAAAAGCTGAACATCTATATTAGAAAGTGAAAGACTAACATTGTTTCTTAAAATAGTATCAACCTGAGCATTTTGTATTCTTACAACATTCCAAGATGTATCAGATGTAAACACCATTTGATATTTTGCTGTAATAACCCTTAATGGATCAAGTATTACGGGAACAAATACTTTATCAGGCTTTGAAATAGAAAGTGTATCAAACTGTTTATTTATAAAATTTGTACCCATAATAGGAAAATTAGGGATAACATTAAATAACTGCGATGAAACAGGATTTTCTAAAACTTTAAAAGGCTTACCTGCTGCTAAGTTTACACCATAAGCAGTTACAGCAAACCTGTATGTTGTACCATTAATAAAGAAGTTATTTACCCCTGATGGATATGAATTAGTAGATAAAGTGATTGATCTTCCAACACCATTATTATTACCAAAGGCAACGGGCTTATATTCAAACTGTGTAGTTCCATTTGGTTGTATTACAACTAAAGTATCATATACAATCATTATGCTATCAACTTTGTCGTAAGTAGCAAGTAATGTTCTATCCGATTCATTATCACCAGATGTTCCCGGTTTTACCTGATATACATTATAACCCTGGAATTTCCATGACCCTGTTTGTCCCAGTGAATCAAATACATTATATGATTCAGATACCGTACCCCAATATAATGTAACTTTACCATCGCCATTTGCAACAGCATTAACTTGTGGCGTAGGAGGAAGCGGTGTAGCTGCAAAGTTAGAGTTGTAGAATTTCTGAACTCTAATTCCCGCTTGTAAAAGAGCGCAAACACTCAGATTATTATTTGCACCAGATTCGATAAATGAACCTATCACAATAATTTGTGTATCTAGTGAATTCATAACAAAAGGACCACTGTTCTGAAGGAATCTTTTATCACCCATAGTACTATCATACCATCCGCTTCTTGTACATGCATTTCCGTTGTATTTGTATTTAGAGCGAGCCCCGGTTACCCAGTTAATAGTAGGAACACCACATCCATCGTTGCCTTTCATAAAATTATAAGCTCTGGGTGCTTCATCTGGATCTCCTTGGCATTCATTACCCGAATTCACAAAAGTATTAAAACTGGATAGTCCTAATGCTTTATAACCATGAAAAGTACCATATGGCAATACAACACTATCATTTGGATTTCCTGTAAATAATATTGGGCTTTGCAAATACTTGAAACCTACTGCAGGTGGGGCATCACCATACTGTGGATCTACATTATCAAAATTATAGCAAAAAGCAATATCTTGTGTTGAATCGCAGCCTACAACATCATCACTTGCATCACCTAAATCTGGATCGCAAACAACCGATGTAAATGTACTATCCCAAGTATTACTGCTTTTATTAATAACTTTCCATTTAATAAAAAACATATTTAATAATCCAGGCGCTAAAAATGCAAACGAAGTTTGTTGAATTTCTACTCCCATTGGAATAGTTCCTCCAGGAAGTGAAAGTTCTGATGCATGCTGGTTATTAGTACAATTAGTATAATCCATAAACACACACCAGATTATCTCATCTGGACGGGCTGCACTATTACCTATTCCCGGTCTATCTCCATCATATGACGGCTGATAACCTGGAATACCATTTACTTCAACATACGGCGCCCCTAAATCCACTGGCCAGCTTGCCCATGAATCATAAATTATAGTATAATTCCTTCCGGCAGCATTTTTGACCTTAGTACCACCATTTATGTATCTTAGGTCATTTAAATTGACCTGGTAATTTTTAAGTCTTGGGTCAGAACAAACTGAAGCATCAGGAACAGACCCAACAACAGGGATATTACCCGGTGAAAAATGAGTATTATACATAGAAGCAGCAAGTCTTAAGTCACCATTCACTTTTGCGCCTACAAAAATACCCGTAGTAAAAATAGCAGTTTTCCTTTGAGCTGAAGTAACCGGCCAAATCATACCGGCAACTCCACTTGGAAATGTTATTTTATCATAAGTAAAATATCCATCACTTCTGAATATTGAATTTATGTTATTTACCTGAAGAAAATTGTTATTTACACCGGCATTTACTCTAACCGGTGTATAACCTTTTCTTTCTTTAGATACTACATCATTTACAGGGGCAAATAACATCACCCCTGTAATAAGTAGTAATAATATTTTTATTGATAATTTTTTCATATTTATTAACACTCCGATAATTAATTAAAAAATAATCTAAACCCAAGCCTAAGCTGTCTTGGAGGACCGAAATTATTGATTGCATGTGATCTTATTTTATACAGATCAACTGCAGTCTGTCCTACTTGCTGCGACCAAACTTGTCCTGGATAGCTATCCAACCATCCTGTGCTTCCAGCTTCACCAGATGTAGCAAATACATCATTTATAAGCTCCTGATCAAGGACATTAACTGCTAAGAGATATAAATTTGCGCTTAATTTATCGAAAATCTTAAATGATTTATCAACCTTTAAATCAAGCCTCAAATTCCATGGTGAATAAGCAGAGTTTAATGGAGCAATTGGTCTATTTCCACCAACAGATGCAACAACACCCAATGGATCTCTTGAATTATCAGAAGGTGTATATGGTCTGCCTGAATTGAAACTAAACAAAGCATTAATACCTAATCTTGATAAAAAACCGCCCATAAATCCTTTAGGAACATCTGAAGTACCCCATCTGTAATCAAGCTCAATTGAACCTGTGTGTCTTTGATCGTAATCTAAAGCTCCCGGAATCCTTGGCGGTTCATCTCCATTGTAAGCTATATTACTCTGTGAGTTTTTATCAGAACCGGTTCCTGAAGCAAATGATAAGCCATAAGAAATCGTTGCTCTTAAACGGTTAATTCTTCTTAGATCTAAGCT
>JANPBV010000477.1:0-2030 GCA_031430615.1 Ignavibacteria bacterium
GTTGATATTATTCTGCAATCCATACAATCTCTTCAGAATGCATCAATTGTTCTGAATAATATTTATTTTGATTTCGATAAGTCCGAGCTAAAAGCTGAATCAGGTGTTGAGCTCGATAGGGTCGTAAAATTTCTGAATGATAACCCCAATGTTAAAATAGAAATATCCGCTCACACCGATGCAAAGGGGAGTGACGATTACAATTTATCATTATCACAAAAACGCGCTGAAAGCGTTGTGGAATATTTAACCGGAAAGGGAATTGACCCCACAAGATTGATCGCAAAAGGCTATGGCGAGGCTCATCCATTAGGCGATAACAACACAGAAGAAGGTATGGCTAAGAACAGAAGAGTTGAAATGAAGGTATTGAATTAAATTAAAATCCCCCTTATAAAGGGGGACTATTTCTATAAGATTATGAAAAAAGTCGATTATTCTTAATTTGTTATTCTGCGTAATTCTAAGATGGGGATTTTATATCTGCCTGAGAGTAAGAATCAAAAATCCCCATCGTAAATTTTCGATGGAAAATAATTTGAGATCAATTGACACTATTTGTAATATTAAAACTATCTTCCCCCTTTACAAGGGGGATTGTCTATCTTAAACCTCCCCAATAATCTGCCTTAAGTGATACTCCATATGTACAACATAATCTTCTATAAGCCATAACAGAGTTTTCTCCACTTCACCCTCTCTGAAGGCGGCATTACCAAGCTCGCAAATAACGCCAAGCTTAGCTTCGGGTATATTTGAAATAATATGAATTATCTGCTTGTTTATAGCCAGCCAATAATTCATTATTTCTTCAATTTTCATTTCATTGTAATGATTAACCCTTACCCAGTCATCCTGCGCATATGGTACTACCATAAACGGTTCATCTTCAAACTGAGCGCGTACAAAGCGGCTTAGGTTGTTTACTGCGGAGTCACACAAATGACCAATGATATCTTCCTTTGACCATTTTCCGGGTGACATTTTGAATGATAGCTCACTTTGTGGAAAAAGTTTCATTCTCTCAGGTACTTCATTTAAAAGGAATGAAATTCTGTTGATGCTGTTATTTAGCACGTTCATACAAAAATTATTTTTTAATGTTTACTGAATCAGTTGGACCGATGCCAAGCATAAGCGGTACGCATTTGGGGTGTTTATCCCGGATATATTCTACAAACTGGTTCATATATTCTTCGCTGGTTCCGAATTTTGTCTCGAGTTTTTCGAATTTTTCAAGACACGGCAGCATTTCCACTGCTTTAACTTCAAAAGAATCCCTGTACATTTTCCTTAACAAGGTATCAGTTTCATTTGCCATTTTATCTTTATATGTTGTGACGGGCTCCATACACTTGCAAATTTCTGCAACTGATTTCCTGTCATCTTTTGATATCAGTCCATATTTATCATCACTCGATGAACATCCCCAGATATAAGCGAAAATAAAAACAAACAATATCAAACTTTTACGCACATTACCTCCACCGGTTTTTCAAAACCTTTAATTATTACTTCACCAAGTGATTCTATCACTTCGCCGTTAGTATTTATTTTATCCAGAAATTCTCTTGTAATTAAATATTGAGTTTGGAACTGCTTATTCAGCTGCTCAAGCCGGGCAGATGTTATGACCGTAGTGCCTGCAATGGAATACTGCTTGCGTATATCATTCCCTATATTACCTGTTATCACTTCGCCTGAATGAAGCCCGATTCCAACCCGTGTCTTTGGGATAATATTCATCTCACCAAGCACATTTATTTTATTTATTATCTCTAGTCCTGCTTCATACGCATTCTGCTCGTGATTTTCTGTCTGCAAGGGAATCCCAAACGATGCCATAAAGCCATCACCCATGAATTGGTTTACAAGACCTTTATGTTTTGAAATAATTTCAATCAACGGATTAAAAATGTTATTTTGGAATTCAATTATCTCTGCGGGATCTTTGGTTTCAGCATATGAGCTGAAATTCCTTATATCCAGAAACATAATTGTAGCATTAACCCTTTTTACATCAAGTTCAT
>JANPBV010000478.1:0-5036 GCA_031430615.1 Ignavibacteria bacterium
GGTAAAGAAATTATTAGAGCTTGCAGACTGGGCGCCAACACATAAACATACTGAGCCATGGAGATTCATTGTTTATTCCGGAACTAAAGCAAGGGAGTTTGTTTCTAATCATGCCGAACTTTACAGAAAATCAATTCCGGAAGAGAAATTTAAGAATGAAAAGTATGAAAAGATATTAGCAAACGGAAATAATTTATCACATTTAATTATTTGTATTATGAAGCGTGATCCCGAAAAACGTGTTCCTGAGATTGAAGAAATATCTGCCTGCGCTGCAGCCATACAAAATATGCTGCTTGGCGCAACTTCACTTGGAATTGCTAACTTCTGGTCAACAGGCGGTATGACACATAGCGATGAAATGAAAGAATTTCTCGGATTGAATGTTGATGATAATGTAATGGGTCTGATATACTTAGGTTATACTGATAGCGCATATGAAGGGAAAAGAACAATTCCTTTAGAACAAAAAATAACATGGAAAAAATAATTTAATAAAAAACCAATGAAAATATTATATATCTTCCCACATCCCGATGATGAGTCATTCGGTCCCGCTCACTTGATGTCAAAACAGCAGAGAGATGGCCACGAAGTTTACCTGCTCACATTAACCAAAGGCGGTGCAACAAAACAGCGTCACAAATACGGATACTCGATTGAAGAAATGGGTGAAGTAAGGTATAAAGAAATGCTGAATGTTGAAAAAGTTTTGAATCTAAGTGGAATGAATGTGCTTGACCTTCCTGATAGCGGTTTAAAAGAAATGGACCCGCGTGATATTGAAAAAGTTGTAATGGATGAAATTGAACGATTACAGCCAAATGTAATTGTTACTTATGCGGTTCACGGTATAAGCGGTTTCCATGACCATTTGATAATACACGGAATAGTAAAAAGAGTTTTTGTTGAGATGAAGGAAACTGTTTCATATTTAAAAAGACTTGCATTTTTTACAGTCACAGAAGAAGAAGCCTCAAAACAAAAGCATTTTAAAATTAGCGGTTCAAAACCCGAAGAAATTGATTGCATTTCTGAAGTTGATCAGCTTGATATAGATAACTCACTTAAAGCACTTGATTGTTATGTAACATTCCAGGAAACTATTAAAGCATCGAATATACAGCAGCACATAAACAAAGAAGTTGTATTCGAGATATTCGGTGAAACACATGAGCCAAAATTAAAAGATTTATTTGAAAAACTATAAAACAAAACAGAATTAAAATGAAAACAATTTTAGTAACCGGCGCGACCGGACAGCAGGGCGGAGCAGTTATAAGACATTTATTAAAAGATAACTGGAATGTAAGGGCTTTTGTAAGAGATGAAAATAAACCTGCATCTATCCAGTTAAAGAATTTAGGTGTGGAAATTTACCAGGGCAACATGAGTGACCCTGCTTCTCTTGATAAAGCAATGGAAGGAGTATATGGAGTATTCAGTGTTCAGAATTACTGGGAGCATGGTTACGAAGGTGAATTAAGCCAGGGTAAAGCGGTTGCAGATGCTGCACATAAGGCGCGAATAAACCATTTTGTTCAATCCTCAGTTGGCGGAGCTGACCGCGGAACAAACCTACCGCATTTTGATGTGAAATTTGAAATTGAAAATTACATCAAAGAATTAAAGTTACCAATTACAATTCTACGCCCCGTATTTTTCATGGAAAATTTCAATACATTTTCAGCGCCGGTAGAAGCAGAGGGAAAACTGACATTAACAATGGCTATGAAACCGGATATAAAACTGCAAATTATCGCAGTAGATGATATTGGGGCACTTACCGCTATCGTATTTAATGATCCGGCAGAATATATAGGTAAACAGATAGAAATTGCCGGTGATGAGCTAACAATGCCTGAAGTTGCCGCAGCGTTTGCAAAAGCAAAAGGCAAAGAAACTGTATTCAATGAATTGCCAATGGATGTTATGAAAAACCACAATGAAGAATTTGCAAACATGTTTCAGTGGTTCATTGATAAAGGTTATGAAGCTAATATTCCCGAATTGAAAAAAATATACCCTGGTTTAACTAACTTTGAAACATGGCTAAAAACAACTAATTAAAAATTACTAAGAAAGTATAAAATGAAAAATATATTAATAACAGGTGCAACTGGAAACATCGGAAGCAGGCTGATAGAACATTTAAGAGGTAAAGACTTTAATGTAAATGCCGGTGTAAGAAACATTGAAAAGTCAAAATCATTTAAAGGTAATAACATTGGATTAGCTGAATTTGATTATGACAGACCTGAAACATTTGCAAATGCTTTCAGCGGAATTGATAAATTATTTATAGTTCCACCTATGGATCCTGATTTTACACCAAGATTCAGAGCAGCAATTGATTCAGCTAAAAAAGCAGGGGTAAAATATATTGCAAAATTATCGGTAAATGGTGCTGATAAATCTTCAGAAAATACTTTTCAGAAACTGCACGGCGAAGTTGAGGAAATTGTAAAGAACAGCGGAATACCATTTGTAACAATAAACCCTGCTGAATTTTACCAGAATTACTTAAACTTTTATTCAGCATCAATAAAAAATGAAGGCAAGATATATTTACCGCAGGGTAATGCTGTAAAAAGTATGATTGATGCTGATGATGTAGCCGCTGCATTTGTCGCAGTTCTTACAGAAGATGGTCATGAAGGCAAAGTATATAATGCAACATCATATGATTACACCAATCACGAGCTTGCTGCAATATTCACAAAAGAATTAGGCAAGCCGGTTGAATACATTGATATACCCGAAGAAGAAGCAAAGAATGCTATGGAAAGTTATAGCATGCCTGAATGGTTTATAAAAGCAATGATGCAGCTTCACTACGCATGGAAACAGGGCTGGATGGTAGCACCTCATGATGATCTTTTATCATTAATCAAAAAAACACCAAAAACATTTAACGAATTTGTTATTGAAAACACGGGAGCATTTAAATAATATATGATAATAATGTATGAATACCTGGTGGATATTGACCTGCCTGTACCATTTAATGATGAATTCCTTGCGCTGGTGCCGCGCCAGCGTGCACAGGTAAATAAGCTTATGAATGATGGCATTATCACAAGCTATGCCCTGTCTCTTGAAAGCGGAAAACTTTGGGTGAATATTATTGCTGAAGATGAGCATAAAGTAAAAGAGTTATTGGAATCCTTCCCTATTGCAGGATTTATAACTTTCAATATTCACAAATTGACATTTCATAATAGCATCAATTTCAAGATACCTGAGTTTTCTAGAAATTAAATAAAGTATATAAACACAATTAACCGGAGGAGGTTAGAAAAATGAAATTAATAACAGGAATAGTTGCAATAATAATTTTTGCAATCCCATTTTTAGGTTTCGGCGTTGGTCATTTAATGAACGCATCTATGATGGCAGGCATGGTACCAATACCTGGCGGCATAATATGGATATATGTCACAGGAGTTGCCATGCTATTGGCAGGTGTAGCTGCAATTACAAAATTTCAGGGTAGGCTTGCTATGTTACTCTTAGCATTACTGCTATTTATTTACATTGTAACAATCCACATACCAACAATGATGAAGCCGGAGACCATGCAGATGGGAATGCTGGGACTCTATAAAGATATGGGACTTATGGGCGGAGCATTATTGCTAGCCGGAATATTCAGCAGAGAGTCAAAAACAGCCGCAGCTTAAATAAAAAATTAAATTTTAACATATAAAGCGAAGGCAGTAATTCCTTCGCTTTAATTATTTAATAAAACATGAAAATACCGGATAACGTTAAAATTCAAAGCGTTGATCTTAAAGTAAAAGATATAAACACTTCATTAAATTATTATTCTCACTTGATGGGTTTCAAAATAGTTTCACAAAATGAAACCTCCGCAATGCTATCAGCAAACGGAAATTTGCCGTATAGTTTACAGTTGCATGAAGATAAAAATGCCATACATAAACCATACGGCTCAACCGGTTTATTCCATATCGCAATCAGGTTACCAAACAGGAAAGAGCTTGCAAGGGTATTCTTAAGAATGTTTGAGAATAAAGTTAAGTTCCAGGGCTTTTCCGATCATCTTGTGAGTGAAGCAATATATCTCGAAGATCCTGATGAAAACGGTATTGAGCTTTATGTTGATAGACCCCGTGAAGAGTGGCAGTATAAAATGGGGCAGGTGGAAATGGCAACATTACCGCTTAACCTGAACGTACTTACAAATGAACTGGATGACAGAAATGTTTGGAACGGCATTCATCCTGAAACAGAAATTGGTCATATACATTTAAGTGTATCGGATATAAGGAAAGCGCAGGATTTTTACAGCATTCTCCTTGGTCTGAATGTAACTAACTCAACTTACCCGGGAGCTATGTTCTTTTCAGCCGGTGGTTACCACCATCATGTTGGGGCTAATATATGGTCATCAAAGAATGGCACACCGGCGATAAATAAAAATGCTGTTGGACTGTTGAATTATACTATCCGGGTTCCTGATGAAGAATACATAAAAGTTATTCAATCACGCTCAGAAGAATCTGAATTGCTAATTGAACCTTTCAATGGTAAATATCTGGTAATTCAAGATATGGATAAAAACAAAATAACTGTAATTTTATAGCGGAAATGGGTTTTTATACTCGTTTTCTTTATGTAATTTACATATACCCAAACAAATAAGGATAACAAATTTCTATGAAGATTGAGATTGTACATTACAACAGTGAATGGCCTGTAATGTATGAAGAAATTAAAATGCTGTTCTTTAATTCATTTGGTGATAAAATTGCCAAAATTGAACATATTGGAAGTACATCGGTCAATGGGCTTGGGGCAAAACCAATAATTGATGTTTTGCTTGGAGTAAATAAACTAAGCGATGCTGAAGAAATTATCCCGAATATGGAACACCTGGGATATGAATATGTGTTTAAATATGAAGATATCATGCCTGAACGCAGATATTTTGTTAAATATATAAATGGAAAAAGTTCAGAACATATTCACACTGTCGAAATAACAAGCGTATTCTGGAAAAGACACCTTTT
>JANPBV010000479.1:0-6674 GCA_031430615.1 Ignavibacteria bacterium
GTAATGAAACCTCCCGTAACCTTCTGCAATATTAGCCGTAACAGATCTTGATGCCCTTATCATCTGATCGTTGAGTCTATATTTTTCTTCTTGTGGAAATTTCTTAACTAAAGCCGAAATTTCGATCTTTAGCTCTCTGCCATCATTCCAAACTTCAAGAGTCTCGAAATCAGATTTCCGTTTCCCGTTATTTTCCAATTAACTGTTTTTTTGTTTTGTTAAAAATTTAAAAAATAAATAATTTCATACTCAACAATACATGCTCAACTACACATCTACTTTCCTACTCACCTACTTACCCACTCCCCCACTCACCAACTCACCTACTTACCCTACTAAGCTACTCAACTAATAAACTCTGAATGTATTCACAATATTGATATTTGTGTTATAGGCTGTTATCATGTAGTTGTAATTGTTCACAACATCATCATACTGGCGGTTGAATTCGCGCTGATCCTTTGCAGATGGTGCTTTATCAAAGAACTTATTTCCGGCATCCAAAAACATATTTGTCATTTTAACAAAATAATCTTCGTAGCTGTACTTCATATATTTTGTCTTCTCTGAAAACTCTGCGCTTAGCACTGTGTTTTTATCTTCTTTAAATGAAGTTTCAAATTCCCTGAATTTATCCTTAGCTTTTGAAAAGTCTCCTTTGTATTCCAATCCGTTAAATGCATCGTAGAACATCTCAGCGTTATCAAGAGTATTTTCATAAGCATTCATAAGTACAGCTACTGAGCGTTCATCAGGATTTTTAATTGATTCAATATCACGAACATTCTTTTTGGGTTTATATTTCTTAACAGCGTCAGAAAATTTATCGAATGCTGCTTTATATGATTCATAAGCCGTTTTAATCTGCTGGTCATATGTTTCTGCTTTGGATAGATCATCTTTAAAATCACCCTTGCTGTAATATTCAGCCACCTTTATCGAGACATTGTAATATTCTTCCATTGTTTTAAGCAGCGCTTTAAAGCTGGATTCAATATCAGACTTCATATCCGAAGAAGCGTTAAGTTTTGATAGTTCACCGCCATCGTTGAAAGAGCGGTTATACTCTTTATTAACCCGCTCAAGGTTATCAGCCGAGAGTTTAAATGATACAGCAATAACAAAAGAGCTTTTGCTGAGCGATTTTGGTGCGGGAACATCGTTTAAGTAATCTTTATATACCTTTTCTCCCGCATCCTGAACTTTATTTGATACTTCAATGTATTTATTGTAAAACTCAAGATCCGCTCCCGAGGTAACTTCTTTTGTTTCTTCTTTCTTTGTTTCCTCTTTTTTATCTTTGTCGTTATCTTTTGAGCTAATCTTTTCCTTTAGCTTATCCACAAAAGAGCAGCTTGTAACCATTATAGCTAAAATAATCAGAGCTGAGATAAATCTGTATTTTGACATTAATCCTCCTGTATGTTTATGCGCAGCCAATAAAATTTTAAACGTGGCGGCTTTTTAATAATTATTGCTATTTACTATACAAAAATAGCTTTTCTTATGTTAAATCCAAAAGAAACAAATTTAAAATAGTTTTTTAAAAATTACCCCAAAACATATACTATATTACAAATTATCTTTGTTTGTTGTAAAAAAAATAGCAAATTTCAGGAAATATTTTCTCCAATATTTCGCTTAAATACAAAAAAAGGGTAATGAAGAAAAACGAAATTTCTGAAATATACAGTAATTTGGATGAGAGAGAATTCCGAAGGTTTGGTGAATATGTTCATGCGCCCTTTTTCGGGGTTCCTGATAGAATTGTAAAGCTATACGATATACTTTGCGCTAAAAAGAAAGATGTATTATCCGGAAAACTCTCAAGAAAAGATATCGCAGCCGGAATATTTAAAGCCGGCGCAGCTGATACAAGTATGCGCAAATTATATAGTGACCTGAATAAAGAAATTGAAAATTTCCTTAAGTATGAATATTCTAAAAAGCATAAGTTACCGGGCGAAGCATGGCTTATAAAACATTTCAGAGAAACCGGGAATTTTACAAAAGCAAAGCAATTGGCAAACGCTCTGCAAAAAGAACTTTTAAAACTTCCTCCACATGAAGATACATACAAGCTGATGCAGGAAGTTGATTCAGAGCTTAACATTATGGAAGAAGCCTCTGAATTTCATAAGTATTCTAAAGACCTGCAAAATGAAAGTGATAACCTAGATGCATTCTATTTAAGCCGGAAACTTTATCTTTTCCAGCTTATGTATTCAAAAGAGAAACTAAACAGCTTTGTGGGAATGAAGTACAGCGCTAATATGCTTGGCGGGATACTTGAATATATAGAAGAAAATCAAACCGACATAAAGAAAAAATATCCCGATATATTTTTGAAATACCTAATGCTGAAAATGCTTGGCGCAGCAAATGAAGAAATGATACTTGAATACAGGGAGTACCTGGATTCAGAAGACAACAGGTTAACCCTTGAACAGAAATCGGATTTTTTTAGTGACCTGTATAATTATCTTACAATAAGAATAGCCGATGGTGATCACCGGTTCAGAAAACCACTGCTAGCGCTATACAAACACCTTGATGAGCATGGGCTGCTTTTCGACAGCGGAAAAGGAAAAATTCATTTATATACTTACAAGCAGGTACTTGATACGGCAATAAATCTAAAGGATATGCAGTGGGCTGAATATTTTGCCGGAAAGTATTCCGCAGCAATAGGTGACGCGAACAGAAAAAATATTGTTAACCTTGGGTATGCAAAGATATATTACTTCAAAGGAGATATGAAAACAGCCAGGCAATACCTCGCAAAAGTTGATTACAGGGATTTCATTCATTACCTTGATTCAAAAATGTTCTTATTGTGTATTGAATATGACTGCGGTAATTATGATGAAGGTGAGCATATTATGGATGCCACATTAAAATATATTAAGAACAATAAAGATCTCCCGGAGCTTAATTATAATAATTCAGCCCGCTTCATAAAATATATGAAAAAGCTTTTTAAACTTAAGGAAACTGACGGTGGTGATGATTTTGAGATTGGCAGACTCCAAAAGGAGTTTGATGCAGATAAAGGATTTATTTATGCAGGAAACTGGCTGAGGGAACAGATCACAGAACTAAGATCAAAATAACATTAAATTTATAATATATTAAAGGCGGAGCATTTTATTGCTCCGCCTTTTTTAATGCCTGCTTTTGTTTATGTGAGCCGTGAATTAGTGTCCCGGACCCGGGGTACGGATACCCCCATCTGTAGTATCACCTGATGAATCGGGCATATTCCAGCTGATCCTTTTAACAGGTGTTACTCCGTCATCAGCAAGAACATTTACTGAAAGGAATCCTGCAGCAACCGCAAACAATAACCCAAAAACAACTGATTTGAATGATAAGTGTTTCATTGGTATTTCTCCTTATGAAATCTTTTATTGGAAATTACGCCGGAGCTTCTGCTCCATTTAGCGCAAGTCTAAAACCATTTCGTAGTTTTTTGACCTTTTAAAATTTCCTCAGCTGCCGGCAGGAGAAAATTGATTACGCAGCAAAGTTAATCTGATGCCCTTGGGAAACCTATAAGAAAATTTTCAATTTGCAAATCTATAAAATGAACTTATATTGTATTATATGGCTATATTTAGTAAATATTGTGTATATTTGCAAATCGGATTACGAACCAAAAATGAACTTTTTCCTGAGATATGAAGAATACACGCTTTGTTGAAATGGTTTCGGCAATAGGGATTGCAGATCATAAGAGATTTACTGAACTGGTTAACTCTCCTTATTTTAATAAGAATGAAAGAGTAAAGAGGTTGTGGAAGTGGATATTAGAAAATTATATGACCTCACCCCCTTCCCCTCTCCTGGATCCCGCAAAGCAGAAGAGCGGGACGGCAAAAAGCGCCGAAGGAGAGGGGAGCAAGAAACAAAATTTTATCTTTACAAAAGAGGATTTAGAAAAAGCAATAAGAATGGACTCTTCGCCTGCTAAAGCAGGCTCAGAGTTAATGCAGGCAAATTTCAGAATGGTGCTCTCGGATTTTGTGAGGCTGACTGAGGTATTTTTACTGCTTGAAGAAAATGATATTACCAAGGAGCAAAACGAAACTCTTATGGAATTATTTAAAGAAAAGGGACTTGAGAAAAGTTACAACAAGCAATTGCGGTTATTAAAAGAAAAAACGAGGAGCGAAAATAACAAAGATGTTTCATATTACAATGATCTGTATTTAATAGAATGCGAAGAACTGGTTTCCGCTAAACTAAAAGAGAGGGTGAAAAGGCTGGGGAACATAAACAGCTTAACAGATTTTATCTGGGTATGTATGAAGATGGACGGCTTCATTAAATCATTTGTACTTGGAGCGGAAATAAAGTCAATGACATTCTGTAATGAGATACTTAGCCTGATAGAAAACGATAAAGATAGTTTCAGGAAGAATCATACTGTGATTTACAGCCGTTACCTGATACTAAAAATGTTTATGTATGTATCGTTTACTGGGAACCCGCATTTTACTGAGCTTGAAAAATATACAGCAAAATTGAAAAGTCACGAGCTAATGAAATACAATTATGATGCCCTCCTGACTTATTGCAGGATGAATGAAGAGTATGAGAAGGAGTCAGGGTTGATGAAGAAATTTGAGAAGTTAGTAAAATGAAACGGGCAGGTGTAAGCTGCCCGGTGGGAAAAAGATGATAAAAATCTTAATTTGAATCCTTTGGGGAATCTGTTTCGTTCATCTCATATACTATAATTTTCCCCGGTTCTCTAATTTTTTTATTCAAGTTATTAAACAATGAATCTCTTGGTTTGGGTGTCGGAGGATACCAATAAACACGCTTTACGGTATCAACTATAGGGTTTATGTCTTTATATGCAAACTCATGAATATTTTCGTCTAAATAAATAAAAATTCCTTCATGATATTCTAAGTCCTGAGGAAAATAATCATATACATGGTTTATGCTATCATATGTTACCGTAGTATCATAAAAACCAATATTTAATCTGGTTATCCTACTGGATCTTCCAAATTTAATAATTGGACTATTAATATACTCATTATTTAGCCAAAATCTAATCGAGCCTGATTGTTGCTCAGAATCATTATTGCTACTATAGTTTTCAAAATTTATAAAAAAAAACTGTAACATAAAAATAATTAACAGTAACCGATAAAATTTCATGAATAAATCTCCCTGTTCTAGTTAAGTTAATTTAAAAGAATATTTTCTCTTCAGATTTAAAATTTTTTCTTTTTCAATTTGCAAATTAAATTTATTGCTAATCTCTAAAGTTTTGCAAATAGTTAAAGATGCTTTTTTAAAATATTCCAACTTACAATATACTTCCGAAATATTATACAATGCTGTTGCATATGTTTGATTTATATGATTTATTTTCCCAAGTTTTATAGTTTTTTTGTAATAATTTATTGCTTCATTATAAAAATTTAAAAAATTCATATTATTCCCAATATTAACATAACCCCTCATTAAACCTTCTATATTATTTATTCTTTTATCTGTTTTCAACTGTTCTATAAAATAAATTTCTGCTTTTTCATATTTTTTAACTGACTGATACAATAAACCTAAATTAGAATATACTTTAGATAAACACTGTTTATTTTTTAATTTTAGGTATAACCTTTCGCTTTTTGAAAAATACTTTAATGCTTGAGGAAAGTTATTCTCGTTTAAATAAATATTGCCAATAGCGAAAAATGTGTTTGCAAACCCCTGCAGATCATTAATATTGTTACATAATTTTATCCGCTCTGCAAAAATGGATTTTGCTTTTTTATTATCTCCAACGGTAGACAATAAGATACCCATATTACCCAGTGTATTTTGATAACCATATATTGAACCTGTTTTTTTGTAAATATTTAAAGCGCTTTCATAATTTAATTTTGCATTTACATAATCACCTAAATAATAGTAAATGGTACCTAATTTATCTGTAATATTCGCCATCATTTGTTTATTTGCTAAATGTGCATAGTGCGAAATGCTTTGCTCGTAATGAATCTTAGCAGAATGATAGTTTCCTTTTAACCTTTTAATAACACCTAAATTATCATGAGCTTTAGCAATTTCATTACTATCATTAAACTTTAAAGCGCTTTTTAATTGTAAATTATAATAACTAATTGCTTTATTAAATTTCGAGGTTTTTTGAAAAATTCGTCCCAAATTTCCATATACTTTACTTAAATAGCATGTATTCTTTGTTGCATTAATAAACTTTATAATCTTCATTTGAAGATTATAAGCTATCTTAAAATCATTTAACAAATAATGGATTTCGCTAATTTTAAAGACTAAATCTATATTATCATCACTGATATTTCTTTTCTTAAAATAAGTAGAATAAATTATTAATGCTTTATTCCATTTTCCGGTATCTTTGTAAAGTGAAAATAACTTATCTAATAGCGATACACGATTTAAGTAAATAGATTGGTTATTTAATAACATTTCGTAAAAATGAATTGCTTTTTTGTATTCATAATTATCTTTTGCTTTGTCACCTGCTTTTTCGAGGTACTCAATTGATTTCGATTCATTCTTTGCTGCGACATAGTGGCGGGCAAGCTCGTAATAATAATTGGCAAATTTGTTAGGATATAGCTCTTCAATCGCATTACCGGCAAGGAGGTGAACGTTTTGCTTAAGGGTTG
>JANPBV010000480.1:0-5168 GCA_031430615.1 Ignavibacteria bacterium
ACCATCAATATATACGCATATTATATGAAAAAAGGGGCAGAGTTCAATTTCAAAATTTATAAGATAAATGATGTTGAAGGATTCTTCTCACGGCAGACCTCCAATTCACAGATAGATGTCTTAAGCAGGGATAGCCTTAATTTATTAAGCATGTGCACTGAAATTGATGACTTCAATAAGCGAATGAAAGTTGAAGGCTCGGAGGATTATTATTACAGCTATGAAACAGTAAGCTATAAGCCAAAACAAAAAGGCGCGTTTGTTGTCAGGGTATCATATAAAAACAAAGTAGCTTATACTGGTTTCTTTGTCACTGATATCGGGACGATAACCGAAGCGTCAAACAATGCCTTGCTCGCATATACAGTTGATAGAAAAACAGGTGAGCCTTTAAGTGATGTTGATCTTGGCTTCTTCCTCGGACCAAAGAAAATCGGCGTTGGAAAAACCATGAAAGGTTTATTCTATAAAGAAGTGAACCAGGAAGATAGAGATTACGCCGCTGCAAACGATGTTGCTTACCCGCTTATCATTGGCAGAAAAGCCGATGATATTGCTGTATCTGACCCGTACCTCTATTTTGGTTACGGTGCAAATATGTACAGTGTATATATTTATACTAATCAGCCTGTTTACAGACCTAAATCTCCCGTTGAATTTAAAGGTGTCATCAGGAAATCTAACCCAACCGGTTATGAAAATTATCCTGAAAAAGATATTATAGTACGTATAAAAGATTCCAAAGGCGCTGAGGTATCAAAACAGGTTCTAAAAACAAATTCCAATGGAAGTTTTTCCGGCAGCTACCAGATAGAAGATAATGCGGCATTAGGACAGTATTTTATTTATGCAGAGCTTGATAAAGGTCAGCAGTACACAGGTACTTTTTCTGTCGAAGAATATAAAAAACCTGAATATAAAGTAGGCATTACGCTTGATAAAGATCAATACTTAAATGGTGATAACATTAAAGGTGTTGTTAACGCTGATTATTACTTTGGCTCGGCAGTTCAGGATGCCGAAGTTGAATACAATGTCTATAAAAAAACTTTTTACAAACCATGGTGGTATTTCAGTGAATACAGATGGTGGTATGAAGATTATTACGCAAACCAGGATGATAACCAGAAATATGATAACGCTGAATTTATTTTCAGTGGAACAGGCAAGCTTGATAAAGAAGGAAGATTTGATTTTGATTATACCGTAAAAGAGGATTTTAAATCAAAGGAAAATAACTGGTGGTACTGGGATAGGGATGCCAATTATGAAAGTGATTTTATCTATATCATACAGGCTAAAGTTACTGATAAATCAAGAAGAGAAATTACTTCAAATAAAACTGTTTATGTAACCAGGTCAGATTTCTTCATGACCTCAAAAGCTGATAAGTATATGTACAAACCTGATGAGAAAATATCAGTTGAAGTAAAGGCTATGGATTTTTCTGAAAAACCCAAACAAATAAGCTTTGAAGCAGTTGTAAACAGGTTAACTTGGGCAGGCTACCCTGATTATAAACAGAATAAGGATTACGTTACAACCGTTAATGGTACAACAAATGATAAAGGTGTTGGTACAGTTACCTTTGATGCAGGTTCTGAAGGATATTACTCGATTGAAATTAACTCCTACGATAGCCGCGGTAAAAAAGTGACCGATAATACTTACGCCTATGTATCAAAAGGTGATATGTGGTGGTGGTATAACGAGTCAGGCGCAGTGCAGATATTCCCCGATAAAGACAGCTATAAACCCGGTGAAACATGTAAAGCTTTAATAGTCACAACAACACCCGGAGCTAATGTATTAATTACAACACAAAATGATAATATTCTGACCTATAATGTTGAGAAAATTGATGGTACTTCTAAGCTGATTGAAATTCCTGTTGGCGATAATGCCAGCCCGAATTTTTATATTACTGTGGCTTATGTTAGTAACGGACAGTTCTATTCTTCAAGCAAATCTGTAATGGTAATGCCTGAAGAAAAATTTCTTACTGTAACTATCGGTACCGATAAAACATCATATAAACCCAAAGATGACGGTACTGTTATGGTTAAAGTTACAGATGCAGCCGGTAATCCCGTGCCAAATGCTGAAGTATCTGTTGGGGTCATAGATGAAAGTATTTACGCAATTAAACCTGATAATACAAAAGATATTAAGAGCTTCTTTTATTCACCCAAATGGAATTCCGTAAGCATACATTACAGTAATGCTTATTCATATTACAGCTATTCACGTTACATAAGTATATACGAAAGATTTGATGTTAAGTCAATGAAAGAAGGTGAGCTTGGAATTATTAAAGGCAAGCTTACCGATAAAAATGATAATGCAATCCCGTATGCTACAATTGTAATTGAGGGTGATTTTGTTGCGGCAACAACGGGTGAAGATGGAACCTATGAGTTTAAACTCCCCGAAGGCAGTTATACAATTGGTGTTGTTCAGCAAAAAAAGAGCAAGGATAGTGAAAAAGAGCTTGAAGTGAAGAAAGGTCAAACAAAAGAAGTTAATTTAAAAAGCGGCGCAAATGGTTTGGTTTTAAACGATGTGATGCAGCAGACGGATCAAACCTCAATATCAAACGGCCAAATTAATCTTCGCGGCAGCAAGGACCTTGAAAAAGTAACCGAAAATGCTCCGAAAACTGAATCCAAGAAAGAGAAAAATTCTCAGGATGGATTTTTTGATGATAGAAAAGGTGATGTAACATCCGGCATTGTTCTTGGTAAAGATAAAAATGGATATGTTGAAGCCGAAACAAGAAGTGATTTCCGTGACGCGATTTTCTGGAACCCTTCTGTTATTACTGATGAGAACGGATACGCAACTGTGCAGATGAAGTATCCTGATAACTTAACTTCATGGAGGATTACATCAAGAGTAGTAACAGGTGATACTAAAGTAGGGCAGCAGGTTAATACTGTTATAACACGCAAAGATCTTCTGGTTAGAATGGAAACACCCCGCTTTCTGCAGCAGGATGATGAAGTAACAATTTCAACTATTGTTCATAATTATCTTGAAACAGAAAAGACAACAAGAGTAAGCCTTAAGGCAGAAAATGTTGAAATACTTGGCGATACAAACGCGCAGATAATTACCATGGGCAAAAATGAAGAGAAAAGAATTGATTGGCATATAAAAGTAACTAATCCAAACGGATTTGCGAAACTTACTGCATCTGCACTGACCGATGAGGAATCTGACGCAGTTGAAATGAAAATCCCGTTACAGCCGCACGGTTTGCAGCTTGCAAATTACCAGGCTATGGATATTTCTGACCCGGAGAAAACGGATTATAAATTTGTAACTATTCCTGAATATACTGACCTCAGGAGTACTAAGCTTACATTGAATGTAGCGCCATCACTTGCCGCAACAATGCTGGGCGCGCTTGATGAGTTAGTTGGTTATCCATACGGCTGCGTTGAGCAGACCATGAGCCGTTTTTTACCAACAGTAATTGTTGCCAATGCATTCAAAGATCTAAATGCGCCAATCAGCGAAGCAACAGCGAAAGAGCTTCCTAAGATGGTTGATGCGGGATATAACAGGCTGTATTCAATGCAGCATTATGATGGCGGCTGGGGCTGGTGGACAAATGACCAATCACATCCATTTATGACATCTTATGTTATTTACGGATTAACTCTTGGTGATAAAGCAGGCTACCCTGTAAGGAAAGATGTATTGACTAAAGGTATAACCGCAGTTAAAACTCAGCTTAAAGATAAAAATATTGACGCGACAACACGCGCTTATATGCTGTACTCAATTTCATATGCTGAAAATAAAGATACCAAACTTTTTGAAGAGCAGTTCCAGATACTGAGCGAAACTGAAATGAATGATTACTCAATTGCGCTGCTTTCGATGGCGGCAAGGAATGTTGGCAATATCGCAGCTGCAGAAAAATATTCAAAGATGCTTGTTTCACACGTTCAGGATATGGGTGAATCCGGTTCATATTGGGGCGGAAAGACATGGCATTACTCATGGCAGGATGATAAGGTTCAGACAACAGCTATGGCAATTAAAGCTCTATTACTTGACCCGGTTAGCCTGAAAGATAATCCTGAATTAATGAATAAAGCCATTCGCTGGCTTATGCAGCAGCGTCAGGGCGGCGGCTGGTGGAATACACAGTCAACTGCATTCATAATATTTGCAATGGTTGATTACTTAAAGACCTCAAAAGAGCTTGAACCTGATTACAGTGTTAAGATTTCCGTAAATGGAGAATTAATACTTGATAAGAAAATGACAAAAGCCGATGTATTTGAAAAAGACCTTAAGTTTGTCATTGATGGCTCTAAGCTTAAAGCTGGACAGAATGATATCAAGATAGAAAAATCTGGCTCAGGTAAGGTATATGTAGCAAGCGACCTGAGGTATTACACCAATGAATCTGTAATACAGCCTAGGGAGAACGGGTTCAGGGTGCATAAAGAATACTTTAAACTTGAAAAATATTCTAAGTATAATGATGATAAGATTATATATCAGAAAAGATACTTCGGCGGTCAGGTTAAATCAGGTGATGAAATACTCGTAAAAGTAAGGGTCGAAGCAAAAGATAAAGATTTGCAGTATTTCATGCTCGAAGACCCTATCCCCGCAGGATGTGAAGTGGTTAAAGATGACTGGGCATATAACATTGAAGATGAAAAGGATTACACCGGGTACGATTATTACTGGTGGAGATGGTGGTATGCCGATAAAGATATCCGTGATAACCGTGTATCATTCTTTGCAACATATCTGTATGGCGATACATATGAGTTCACATACATACTTCATGCGCAGATACCGGGTAAGTATAACGTAATCCCCGCAACCGGAATGCTTATGTACTATCCCGATGTTCGCGGCTCAAGTGAAGAAATAAAGATCGAAATTACGGATTAATTAGCTAACATGTTTTTTTTGGAATGCACTGACTATGTCAGTGCATTTTTTTTAAAACCAGTTCGAATGGTAATCCTTAAATTACTATTTATAATTCAAATCATATGAAGTGGTGGATTCACCGAAGGTGAATACGGGGTGTGTATACAATGAACAAGGGGTTGCAACCCCTTGTTCAAATTCTCCTAATTTACTTCTTCGGCTCCAGCCCCGGATTACCCGTATCCAATACGAATTTCCATTTA